>NZ_BAAILO010000211.1:0-36342 GCF_054589115.1 Cupriavidus sp. 8B
CTCAGACATGGGTCCCTCTTTTCCGCTCTTTTGGCTTGCCGACGAGGCGCCGCATAACGGGAGATTCAAACCTTGACGGCTCGCTTCGCATCGCGCGTGGGTGATTTCCGCCTGGGGGGCGGCGGAAATCACGGCTACACCGAATGGTTCTCCATTCCCGCCGGTTTGCTCCCCTCTCCCACTTGTGGGAGAGGGGCCGGGGGAGAGGGCGGGCGCTGGCTATGCCGCCGTGCGGGACAAGACCGAAGGCTTCAAGTGGCTCCAAGCTAAGCCACCCCTCTCCCCCTGGCTCATCCATCGGCTTCATTCAGGGCAGTCAACCAGCGCTTCGATTCCAACGGCAGCCAAACGCCAGATCAACGGCGCATATCAACGCCACATATCGCGCATGCGGCCGGCCAGGTCCAGCTTGGGCAGCGGCGCCTTGGCCGGCGCATCCGCCACCGGCGGGGGCGGGGGCCAGGACCGGCTGTGGAACAGCGGCATCACGCGGTTAGGCAAAAAGCGCGTGCGCGAGGCGTAGACGTGGCGATCGCCGTAGGCGGTCTGCTGGTGCACATAGAAACGCTGCGGCACCACGATGTCGAGGTGGTCGCGGGCGCGGGTCATGGCCACGTACAGCAAGCGGCGCTCTTCCTCGATTTCCTCGGTGGTGCCGGTGGCCAGGTCCGAAGGCATGCAGCCGTCGACCGCATTGAGCACATAGACGGCCTTCCATTCCTGGCCCTTGGCCGAGTGGATGGTGGACAGGATCAGGTAGTCCTCGTCGCGCAGCGGCACGCCGGATTCGTCGCTCGATGCGTCCGGCGGGTCGAGCGTGAGCTCCGTCAGGAAGCGCTCGCGCGAGGCATAGGTGGCGGCGATGCGCTCCAGTTGCTGCAGGTCGGCAGCGCGCGCCGGGGCGTCATCGTGCAGGCGCTCAAGGTGCGGCTGGTACCACGCCACCACTTGCTCAAAGGCGGAGGGCCATGGCGCGGCCGGAGCCATCAGGCTGCGCGCCAGCGCCCGCAGGTCGGGCCAGGCCTCGGCGGCGGCTGGCGGCGCCTCGAAGGATTCCAGGGCGAACAGCGGCTCGGTGGCGATTTCCACTGCGTCGAGCACGCGCGCGGCAGTCTTGGGCCCCACGCCCGGCAACAGCTGCAGGCTGCGGAAACCCGCCATGCGGTCGCGCGGATTTTCCAGCCAGCGCACTACCGCCAGCACATCCTTCACGTGCGTGGATTCCAGGAACTTCAGGCCGCCGAACTTCACGAACGGGATGTTGCGCCGGACCAGCTCGATCTCCAGCTGCGCGCTGTGGTCGGCGGCGCGGAACAGCACCGCCTGCGAGAGCAGCGCCAGCCCGGCTTCGCGCCGCGCCAGGATCTGCTCGACCACATAGCGGGCCTGGTCCGCCTCGTCGTTGACCACCACGATCTCCGGCTTCTCGGCCGAGCCGCGCTCCGACCACAGGTCCTTGGTATAGCGCTCGGCCGCCAGCCCGATCACCGCATTGGCGGCGGCCAGGATGGGCTGGGTGGAGCGGTAGTTCTGCGACAGCGTGACCATGTCCGCGGCCGGCGTGAACTGCGCGGGGAAATCGAGGATATTGCGCACCGTGGCGCCACGGAAGGCGTAGATCGACTGGGCGTCGTCGCCCACCACTGTCAGGCCGCGTCCGTCGGGCTTGAGCGCGAGCAGGATGGCGGCCTGCAGCGCATTGGTGTCCTGGTATTCGTCCACCAGCACGTGGTCGAAGCGCGCGCCCATGTCCTGCGCCAGCACGGGCTCGGCCAGCGCCTGCGCCCAGTAGAGCAGCAGGTCGTCGTAGTCGAGCACTTGTTGCTTCTGCTTGGCTTGCACGTAGCCGGCAAACAACCCGCGCAGCGCGTCCGTCCACATGGCGTAGCGTGGAAACCATTGCTTGAGCACGTCTTCGAGCGGGGCCTGCGTGTTGACCACGCGCGAGTAGATCGACAGGCAGGTTTCCTTGCGCGGAAATCGCGAAGCCTGGGCCGACAGGCCCAGGTCGTGGCGCACCACGTTCATCAGGTCGGCGGCGTCGCCGCGGTCGCAGATGGTGAAGCTGGGCGACAGGCCGAGCGTTTCCGCGTACTCGCGCAGCAGGCGCGCGCCGATGGCGTGGAAGGTGCCGGACCACGTAAGCGCCGCGCGCCCCGCCCCGGAGGCTTGCATGCCCAGCGCCTGGTCGACGATGCGCTCGACCCGCCGCCCCATCTCCGACGCCGCACGGCGCGAGAACGTCAGCAACAGGATGCGGCGCGGGTCCGCGCCGCCCAGCACCAGGTGGGCAACGCGGTGCGCCAGCGTGTTGGTCTTGCCCGAGCCGGCGCCGGCGATGATCAGCAGCGGCGCCGCGGGCTCGTGCGTCACGGCCGCGCGCTGTTCCGGGTTCAGGGTGGACAGGTAGGCCGGCGTGGCGGGGGCGGCATCCACGGCATCGGGCTGCTTGACGGCGGGTGCGTCGCAAAGCACGGCGCTAGGATCGGGATCGAGTAACACGGGGCGGGGGCCTTAGGGGATGCAGGGCGCAAGTGCGCTGGCCGGCATGGGCGGGGAAAGCTGCCGGTAACTGTATATCCATACAGCCGGAATGCGCAAGCCGGGCATTGCCCGACGGCCCCTGGCAATAAAAAAAGGTGCCATGGAAGGCACCTTTTCAGCCGGAGGAGGTGGGCCGGGCAGCGGCTCAGGCCGCCTTGGCGAGCGCGCCGTCGAGCAGCTTGTGCAGCGCGTCCCACTCGGGCTCGCCCACATAGCGCTTGAGGATGCGGCCGTCCTTGTCGATCACGAAGGTGGTCGGGGTCAGCTGCACCTCGCCGAAGGCCTTGGCCGCCGCGCCGTCGGAATCCATCGCCACCTTGAACGGCAGCTTGCGTGTTTGCGCATAGTTCATCACGTACATGGGCGGGTCATAGCTCATGGCCACGGCCACGAATTCCAGGCCCTTGCCCTTGAACTTGTCATAGGTGCGGACCATGTCCGGCATTTCCTTGACGCAGGTGACGCAGCTGGTGGCCCAGAAGTTGACCAGGTAGACCTTGCCCTTGAGATCGGCGGTGCTGACCTTTTCGCCCGACAGCAGGGTGAACGTGGCGGGCGGCGCCGCATTGGCGGGGGCGATCGCGCGGTATCCGAACCAGCCCAGCACGGCGACCAGCAGCACGGCGGCAATGACAGGCCAGAGCTTGCGCGAGGCGGGAGGGGCTGCGGTGGGGGAAGCGGAGGTCGTCATGATGCTCGCCGACAGGTCAGACAAGCCACTATTCTACTGCCGCTGCCGAGGCGCTGCCGGATGCATTCACCGAGCCGCTGCGGATGCGACGATTGGCCGCAGCCGGGTGGGCCGTCGCCAGCCTCAATGCGGCCTGGTTGCCAGTGCCGAGCGGGCCTGGTCCAGCGCCTGCTCCAGGTAGGCGCCGTAGAAGTCGGGCTGCATGCCGCGCAGTGGCGTGGCCAGCGAACGGCCGCGCGCATCGAGGAAGAGCACCGTGGGTGCTACCGCCACATTGCGGCTGCGCGCCCATTCCCGCGCGGTGGTCATGCTGCCATCGGCGTTGCGCAGCGGCGTGTCGGCGGTCATGTCGAGCTCGCGCGCCTCGATTTCGCCCGCCGCGGCCTGCGGGCCGAGATAGTTGCGGCGCACCGTTTCGCAGTACACGCAGCCGGGCAGCGTTACCAGCACCACCAGGGGCTCGCCCCGGCTGGCCGCGGCGGCGGCCTGGGTGGCCAGATCGTTGGCCGGGGGCAGATGGGCCGTGGCGGCCAGGGCGCCGGTGCTCGCCGCTACCAGGACGGCCCCCAGCATTGCCACGCCGGCATGGCATGCGGTGCGAAAGACACCCCAACGGGATGGCTGCATGGACCGGATCGACGGCTGGGTTTGCATTGGCGGGCAATGTGGATGAGCGCTGGCACGCGGGTTCCACGATAATAGCGGCTTATTTCCGCATTCGCCGCCCTGATGCCCCACGCCTGTTTCCCACGGTATTTCCGCTTGTCGCAGTCCTCGCTTGCCAAAGCCATCGTCCTGGGCGCGCTCGGCGCCGGGCTGTTCGCGTGTTCGCCCCGCTATGACTGGCGCACCATCCAGTCCAATGAAGGTGCGTACGCGGCGCTCTATCCCGGCAAGCCGTCCGGCGCCGCGCGCGAGGTTTCCATCGCCGGGCGCAAGCTGCCCATGACGATGGACGCGGCCCGGGTCGACGAGACCTTGTTCGCCGTGGGTGTCGTGACCTTGCCAGCCGACGATGCCGAGTTGCGGCAGGCGGCGCTGGATGCCATGCAGAAGGGCTTGCTCGGCAACCTCGGGCCGCACCCCGCCGATGCCGTCAAGACCCGCAAGGTGACAGTGATGTCGGCCGCATCGCCGGCCGTGGCGCTAGACGGCCTGGAGGTGCAGGTGGCCGCGGTATCGCCACAGGACCAGGCGCCACGCAGGCTGACGGCGCGGCTGGTGGCGTCGGGCGTGCATGTCTACCAGGCGGTCGTGCTGGAGGCGGGAGACGCCGCGCGCGACCAGCGCCAGGCGGAACAGATCGACCAGTTCCTGACGGGTTTCCACCCGTTTTGAGCCGAGCGCGTCGAGATTCAAGACAGATTTCAAGACAGTTTTATTTCCAGGGAGTAACGCAATGCGTTGGGATGTTTGGCTGGCCTATTTCGCGGCCTGTTGGGTGATTGCCGTGTCGCCGGGATCTGGCGCGGTGCTGTCGATGAGCCATGGCCTGTCCTACGGCCTGCGCAAGACCACCACCACGATCTTTGGCTTGCAGACCGGGCTGGTCATCATCCTGCTAGTGGCCGGCGGCGGCCTGGGCGCACTGCTGGTGGCCTCCGAGCACGCCTTCGCCGTGGTCAAGACGATCGGCGCGCTCTACCTGATCTACATCGGCGTGCAGCAATGGCGCGCGCGGGTGGACGGCGGCCAGGACGATGCCGCGCAGGGCACGCAAGCGCCTCGCGTGGCCGCGCTGAGCCCGCGCCGGCGTTTTGCCACGGGCTTGCTGACCAACGTGACCAACCCCAAGGGCATCATCTTCATGGTGGCGGTGTTGCCGCAGTTCATCGATCCCGCCCATGCGCTCGGGCCCCAGCTTGCCATCCTGGCCGCGACCATGTGCGGCGTGGACCTGGTGGTGATGCACGGCTACGCGCTGCTGGCCTCGCGCATGCGCGGCCTGTTGCGCAATGCGCGCGCGGTGCGCTGGCAGAACCGGATCTTCGGCAGCGTGCTGGTGGCCGTTGGCGCGGCGCTGTTCTTCGTCAGACGCCATCCGGCGTGAGATGCGAGGGCCGGCATCCACGCCGGCCCGGTCCAGCTATAAAACGGTTTGCCCATCTATCGCTGGCTTCCCGCGGGTGCGTTTGCTTCAATGAGTAAGACGAGGGCAACCTAAGCGGAGGCAAGCAATGCGAAGCTCTTCCCCACAGCAGGCTCCATTGCATGCGCTGCCGGCCCACACCGTGCCGCCGCCCGAGGATCCGTTGCCTCCGGGCGTGCCGCCTGACCTCCCGCCGATCGAAGAACCCCCGCCCCCATCGGAACCCCCGGTGGCCGTGCCGCCGCCCCGGGGTTGATGGCTAGGGTGTGCGCAACGCGCGCCGGTACTGGATAGCTTCGGCTACATGGCTGGGCTGCAACAGCTCGGTCCCCTCCAGATCGGCAATCGTGCGGGCGATCTTCAGCGCCCGGAAATACGCGCGTGCCGACCACGCCAGTTTGGTCATGGCGCTGCGCAGCAGCGCCTGTGCCTCTGGCGTGAGCGGGCAGTGCTCGTCGATTTCGCGCCCGGCGAGGGCCGCGTTGGGCTTGCCCTGGCGCGACTGCTGCAGGGCGCGGGCGGCAAGCACGCGCTGGCGCACCTCGGCGCTGGACTCGCCGGGCGGGCCGTCGAGCATTTCCTGCTGGTCTTGCGCCGGCACCTCCACTTGCAGGTCGATGCGGTCGAGCAGGGGCCCGGACAGCCTGGACTGGTAGCGCAGCACCTGGTCCGGCGTGCACCGGCACGGGCGCGACGGGTGTCCCAGGTAGCCGCACGGGCAGGGATTCATGGCGGCGACAAACTGGAAGCGGGCGGGGAAGTCGGCCTGGCGCGTGGCGCGCGAGATGGTGACGCGGCCGGATTCGAGCGGTTCGCGCAGGACTTCCAGCACCCGGCGGTCGAATTCCGGTAGTTCATCCAGGAACAACACGCCCTGGTGCGCCAGCGAGATTTCGCCGGGGCGAGGATTGCTCCCGCCGCCCACCAGCGCCGCCGCCGACGCGGTGTGGTGTGGCGACCGGTAGGGACGCTCGCGCCATCGGGCGGGATGAAAGCCGTTGGTGGTCAGGCTCTGCACCGCGGCGGATTCCAGCGCTTCGTCCAGCGTCATGGGCGGCAGCAGGCCGGGAAAACGCTGCGCCAGCATGGACTTGCCGGTGCCGGGCGGCCCGACCAGCAGGGCCGAATGTTGCCCTGCCGCCGCGATCTCCATGGCGCGGCGCGCTTGCGCCTGTCCCCGGACGTCACGCATGTCCGGGCCGGCCGGGTCGCCCCTGGCGATCTCCACGAGCGGCTCCGCACGCGCCAGCCGATCCTCCGGCAGCGGGCCAAGGTGAGCACAGACTTCCAGCAGGGAGCGCGCCGCATATACCGTCACGCCGTCGATCAGGGCTGCCTCGGGCGCGTTTTCCGCTGCCACCACGAAGCTGCGCGCCGGGCCTTCGCCAGCGGCTTGCCGCGCCGCGTTGTCACGCCCCAGGCCCATGGCCATGGCCAGGGCCCCGCGTACCGGACGCAGTTCGCCGGACAGGGACAACTCGCCGGCGAACTCGCTGGCGCCCAGGCCGTCCATCGGGACCTGCCCGCTCGCGGCGAGGATGCCCAGCGCGATCGGCAGGTCAAAGCGCCCGGACTCCTTGGGCAGGTCGGCAGGCGCCAGGTTTACCGTGATCCGCCGGCTGGGAAACTCCAGGCCGCTGTTGAGGATCGCCGCGCGCACCCGCTCGCGGCTCTCGCGCACCTCGGTATCTGCCAGCCCGACGATGTTGAAGACGGGCAAGCCGTTGGCCAGGTGCACCTCGACCGATACCAGTGGCGCCTCGAGGCCGGTCAGCGCCCGGCTGCGCAGGAGGGCGAGGCTCATTTCACTCCGAAATGCATCAAGGAAGTGTTAACGAAAATGGCCGCCGGAGTACGGCGGCCATTCTGGCGGTCGGGGGGTGCGTCGAGGATCATCGGATCCACAGGACCCCTCTGACACGCACGGGACGCTGCAAGGGCTTCAGCCCGAAACAGGCGTGTCGGACCCGCCTGCGGAGCGGCTTTCCAGCGCCTGCACGCGGGCTTCCAGTTCTTCCAGGCGCGCGCGGGTGCGTGCCAGCACCTGCGATTGGACGTCGAATTCCTCGCGGGTGACCAGGTCGAGCTTGGAAAACCCCTGCGTCATCATGCTGCGGACGTTTTTCTCGATGTCCTTGGCCGGCGAATTGCGCAGGGCTTCGCTGATCTTGGCCTGGAAATCGTTGAAGAGATCGGTGGGTTTCATACTGGTTCTCCTTTTGCACCGCCTTGGTGCGATAACTGGGTGGGCGGGATTCGGCATGCTGCATCGCGGTGCACCGAAACGGGGTGCGGACAAACGCGGTGCGTGCACGGCACTTGCCGCCGGCATGGTCCGATTATCACGCTTCAAGCGTCCCCGGGAAAGCGCCAGCGCGGGCTGGTAACACCTTTTAACGTCAGTAAGTTCGCTGGGAGACCGTCGGTCTCGTCCATTTTGATGCCTTTTTGCGCACAAAATGACTCTCTCATGCCTCGACTCCAACCTGGCACGGCAGTTGCAGTAATGGTGACAGGAGCCTCGTTCTACAAACTACTTTCAAACACACGAGTACCGAGCCAGAGGAAAAGGAGAATAAACCCATGAAGAAGTTGGCCCTTGCAGTCAGCGCCAGTGCAGTTGTGCTTTGCGGGCTCGCCCCCGCCGCCTTCGCCCAGAGCAGTGCGCAGGAGGGAGGTGCACCTACCGACGCCGCTGCCGCCGCCGAGGCCTCGCCGCACACCTTCACCGCCAACGTGACCGTGGCCAGTGAGTATCGCTATCGCGGCTTGATGCAGACCAATCGCCGCCCGGCCATCCAGGGCGGGTTCGACTACTCGCATTCGAGCGGTTTCTACGTGGGTAACTGGAATTCGAGCATCAGCTGGCTCGGCGACAGCAATCCGAAAGTCTCGGCGCCGATCGAGATGGACTTCTACGGTGGCTTCAAGAACACGGTGACGCTGGCTGGCCTGGAGTGGAACTATGACGCAGGCGTGCTGCAGTACTACTACCCGGGCGATTACCCGAACGGCTTCACGCGCCCGTACACCACGGAGCTGTATGTCGGCGCCGGCGCTGGCCCGGTGTTCTTCAAATATTCGCAGGCGCTGACCAACCTGTTCGGCTTCGCTGACAGCAAGTACAGCTACTACGCCGACCTGTCGGCCAATGTGCCGCTGAACTTCTGGGACCTGACGCTCAATGCCCACGTCGGCTACCAGAACGTGAAGCACGTGAACAGCGCCTCGTACACGGACTGGAAGCTCGGGCTGACCAAGGACCTGGGCAAAGGCTTCGCGCTGGCGATTGCTTATATCGACACCAATGCGCACAAGTCGGTCTACACCAACTCGTATGGCCGCTACGTGGGCAAGGCTACCGCCTGGGCTTCAATCACAAAGACTTTCTAAACACGCATCAGGTCGAGCGGGCGCCGGACGCGAGGCCGGGCCGTCCCGCTCAGAGGAGAAATCGGATGAAACTGATCATCGCCGTCATCAAGCCGTTCAAGCTCGACGAGGTGCGCGAAGCGCTCTCGGACGTGGGCGTGTCCGGCATCACCGTGACTGAAGTCAAGGGCTTCGGCCGCCAGAAGGGCCACACCGAGCTGTACCGGGGCGCGGAATACATCGTGGATTTCCTGCCCAAGGTGAAGATCGAAGTGGCCGTCCCGGACGACGTGGTCGACCGGGCCATCGAGGCGATCGAGAAATCGGCGCGAACCGGCAAGATTGGCGACGGCAAGATCTTTGTCGCCCCCATCGAGCAGGTCATCCGCATCCGCACCGGCGAGACCGGCGGCGACGCGCTGTGACGCACAGCCCAACGACAAGAGGTTAATCACAATGAAATCCTGGTTCAAGCGCATCCTGACAACCGGCGCCATGGCGCTGGCCCTGGGCACGGCCGGCATCGGCATGTCCACCCACGCTGTGGCGCAGGACAAGCCCGCAGCCGAAGCCTCGGCACCGGCCGCCGCCGCGGCACCGGCCCCGGCTGCCGCCGCTCCCGCGGCAGCGGCGCCTGCCGCTGCTGCTCCTGCCGCCGCTGCAGCTCCCGCTGCCGCGCCCGCACCCGTGCCCAACAAGGGCGATACCGCCTGGCTGCTGGTCTCCACGGCCTTCGTGATCCTGATGACGCTGCCCGGCCTGGCACTGTTCTACGGCGGCCTGGTCCGCTCGAAGAACATGTTGTCGGTGCTGATGCAATGCCTGGTGATCTTCTCGCTGGTGTCGCTGCTGTGGGCCGTATACGGCTACAGCTTTGCCTTCACCGAGGGTAACGCCTTCTTTGGCGGCACCGACCGGCTCTTCATGAAGGGGCTCAACGCCGATGCCGTGGCTGCCACCTTCTCCAAGGGCGTGGTGGTACCGGAACTGGCTTACTTCGCCTTCCAGTGCGCCTTCGCAGCCATTACCTGCGGCCTGATCATCGGCGCTTTCGCCGAACGTGCCAAGTTCTCGGCGGTGCTGGTCTTCGTGGTGCTGTGGTTCACCTTCTCGTACATCCCGATGGCGCATATGGTCTGGTTCTGGCCTGGTCCTGACCTGTACACCGACGCGGCAGCCGGCACGGCAGCCACGGCCAAGGGCGGCTGGCTGTTCCAGAAGGGCGCGCTCGACTTCGCTGGCGGCACGGTGGTGCACATCAACGCAGCCGTGGCTGGCCTGGTGGGGGCCTTCATGTTCGGCAAGCGGATCGGCTTTGGCCGTGAGGCCCTGCGTCCGCACAGCCTGACCTTCACCATGGTCGGCGCCTCGCTGCTGTGGTTCGGCTGGTTCGGTTTCAACGCCGGCTCGGCGCTGGAAGCCAACGGTTCGGCCGCGTTGGCCTTCGTCAACACCCTGCTGGCAACCTGCGCCGCGGTGCTGTCCTGGACCTTCGGCGAGTGGATCAGCAAGGGCAAGCCCTCGATGCTGGGCGGTGCTTCGGGTGCGGTTGCCGGCCTGGTGGCCATCACCCCGGCGGCCGGTTTCGTCGGCCCGATGGGCTCGATCGTGATCGGCATCGCTGCTGGCCTGCTGTGCCTGTGGGGCGTGACCGGCCTGAAGAAGCTGCTGGGCATGGACGACTCCCTGGACGTCTTCGGCGTGCACGGCGTGGGCGGCATCCTGGGTGCGCTCCTGACCGGCGTGTTTGCCGCGCCGAGCCTGGGCGGCACGGGGATCTACGACTACGTGGCCAACAAGGTCTCGGACGACTATTCGATCATGGGCCAGTTGTGGATCCAGTTCCAAGGCGTGCTCACCACCATCGTGTGGTCGGGTGTGGTGGCCTTCGTGGCCTTCAAGCTGGTGGATATGCTGATCGGCCTGCGGGTGCCGGAAGAAGAAGAACGCGAGGGTCTGGACATCACCTCGCACGGCGAGACCGCATACGAAGCCTGATCGTAAAGGTGTTGTGCTGGAGAGCTGATTGGGAATCTTCTCTCAGGAGTTTCGCCCGGCCTTGTGCCGGGCTTTTTTCATGTGTGGCGTCCGCCGCGGGCGGTCGGGCCAGGCGGAAAGCGGAGCCGGCGGTTTTTTCGCAAAGTGCTTAAATCCGATCTTAAAAAGCTTCAATTGTTTTTGAGGGGGAGCGCACATACAGTGCCACTGAGGCAGTTTCCTCCACCTGCAGAACGCTCCCCGTATCTGTCAGGCCATTTGAAAGCGCGGCTCCGGTCGTGCTTTTTTTTTGCCTCCCGGCCCTGCTGGCAGGCCGCCCGGAAGTGCTTCGGATTCCTCCTGGGCCCCCCCCTTTTATTCCGGGCGCCCATCCCCATATCCGTATCCCTTATCCCTTATGCCGGCGCTCGCATATGCTTATTCAGGCAGCGCCAGCAGCCAATTGGCCGTTCCTCTACAATCTGGGCGAACGATAAAGACGATCAATAGGATGTTTATGGTCCCGCATCTCATCACCGCGCTGAACGGTCCGCTGCTCGAGCTGGAAAAAAAGATCCTGGATGCGACGCCGTCCATCGAGCGCTGGTTCAGGCTGGAATGGCAGGAACATACGCCTCCGTTCTACTGTTCGGTCGACCTGCGCAACGCCGGCTTCAAGCTGGCCCCGGTCGATACCAACCTGTTCCCTGGCGGGTTCAACAACCTGGCGCCTGAAATGCTGCCGCTGGCCGTCCAGGCGGCCATGGCGGCGATCGAGAAGATCTGCCCCGACGCCAAGAACCTGCTGCTGATCCCCGAGCGTCACACGCGCAACATGTTCTACCTGCAGAACGTGGCGCGGCTGTCGCTGATCATGCGCCAGGCCGGCCTCAACGTCCGCCTGGGCTCGCTGTCCGAAGACATCACCGAACCCACGCCGATCGAGCTGCCTGATGGGCAGACGCTGGTGGTGGAACCGCTGGCCCGCCTGGGCGCGCGCGGCCGCCGCCTGGGGCTCAAGGACTTCGATCCCTGCTCGATCCTGCTCAACAACGATCTCTCCGCCGGCGTTCCACCGATCCTGGAGAACATCAGCGAGCAATACTTGCTGCCGCCGCTGCACGCGGGCTGGTCGACGCGCCGCAAGTCGAGCCACTTCTCGGCCTACGACGAAGTGGCCAAGAAGTTCGCCAAGCTGATCGACGTCGATCCGTGGATGGTCAACCCGTACTTCGCCAAGTGCGGTGGCATCGATTTCCATGAGCGCATTGGCGAGGAGGCGCTGGCCGACTCGGTCGAAGGCGTGCTCAAGAAGATCGCCAAGAAGTACCGCGAATACGGCATCAAGGAAACGCCGTATGTGGTGGTCAAGGCCGATGCCGGCACCTACGGCATGGGCATCATGACCATCAAGGATGCGTCCGAGATCAAGGGGCTGAACCGCAAGGAACGCAACAAGATGAGCGTCGTCAAGGAAGGCCTCGAGGTCAATGACGTCATCATCCAGGAAGGCGTGCACACCTTCGAGAAGGTCAACGAGGCGGTGGCCGAGCCCGTGGTGTACATGATCGACCGCTATGTGGTCGGCGGCTTCTACCGCGTCCATACCGGCCGCGGCAACGACGAGAACCTGAATGCGCCGGGCGCGCATTTCGTGCCGCTGGCGTTCGCGCCCAACGGCATTCCGGATAGCCACGCCAAGCCGGGCGCGGCCGTGCCGAACCGCTTCTATATGTATGGTGTGGTGGCGCGGCTGGCTTTGCTGGCGGCGTCGCTGGAACTCGAGAAGACCGACCCCAATCCGATTCTCTGAGACAAACGCTGCGACCGGGACGAGCCAACATGCGCATTCTGTTTATTACCGACCCGCTGGACACCTTCAAGACCTACAAGGACTCGACCTACGCCATGATGGTGGAGGCGGTGGAACGCGGCCATGAGCTGTTTGCCTGCCTGCAGTCGCAACTGTCGCTCTCGGCCCATCAGGTCGAAGCCGTGGTGCGTGCGCTGCAGCTGACCGGCGACGCCCACGACTGGTACCGCGCGGGCGAGCCCAGCCTGCAGCCGCTGACCGGCTTCGATGCGATCGTGATGCGCAAGGATCCGCCCTTCGACATGGAGTACGTGACCAGCACCTGGCTGCTGGAGCTGGCTGAGTCGCAGGGCGCCAATGTGTTCAACAAGCCACAGGCGATCCGCGACCATTCCGAAAAGCTGGCGATTGCCCGCTATCCCGAATACATCACGCCGACCCTGGTCACCCGTGACGCGGATCGTATTCGCGCGTTCCACGCGGAGCATCTTGATGTGATTCTCAAGCCGCTCGATGGCATGGGCGGGATGGGGATCTTCCGGGTTGGCGCGGACGGCCTGAATCTTGGCGCCATCATCGAGACGCTGGGGGAAAACGGCGCGCGCACACTGATGGTGCAGCGTTATATTCCCGAGATCAAGGACGGCGACAAGCGCATCCTGCTGATCGGCGGCGTGCCCGTGCCGTACTCGCTGGCGCGCATTCCCAAGGACGGCGAAGTGCGCGGCAACCTGGCGGCGGGCGGCACCGGCCGGGCCCAGGAGCTCTCGGCGCGCGATCGCGAGATCGCCGAGGCGCTGGCCCCGGGCCTGTGGGAACAAGGCCTGCTGCTGGTTGGGCTGGACGTGATCGGCAATTACCTGACCGAGGTCAATGTGACGAGCCCGACGTGCTTCCAGGAGATCACGCAGCAGACCGGGTTCCAGGTGGCCGCCATGTTCATCGACGCGCTCGAGCACGCGGTACAGGCGCGTTCGCGCTGAATCACGGGCGGACTGCCTGCTACAATCGCGTCAATCCAACGGATTCACCACCATGGCAGGCATCCTGATCATCGCGCACGCCCCGCTGGCTTCGGCATTGCGCGAGTGCGCCGCCCACGTCTACTGCGGCCAGCCCCAACGGCTCGAGGCGATCGACGTCATGCCGGATGCCGAGCCCGCCGCCGTGCTGGCCGAGGCCCGGCGCCGCCTGGCCGAGGTTAGCGAAGACAACGGCGCACTGGTGTTGACCGATATCTTCGGCGCCACGCCGGCCAACATTGCCGCCCGCCTCGCCGAGCCGGGCCGCGTCAAGGTGCTTGCCGGCGTCAACCTTCCCATGCTGGTGCGCGCCATCTGCTACCGTGCCGAGAAACTCGACCAGCTCGCCCTCAAGGCGCTGGCGGGGGGCTCGCAGGGTGTGCTGCAGGTAGGCTCCACCACCGTCCAGAACCAGATCGCAAATCATCCCGACAAATATGCTGCAGAGGGACACCAACATAATCAATAAGCTTGGGCTGCATGCCCGTGCTTCCGCCAAGCTGACGCAACTGGCGGGCAACTTCGTCAGTCAGGTCAAGATGTCGCGCAATGGTCGGCAGGTCGACGCCAAAAGCATCATGGGTGTGATGATGCTGGCCGCCGGCATCGGCTCGACCGTGACCATCGAAACCGACGGACCCGATGAGCAAGAGGCCATGGACGCGTTGCTGGCGCTCATCGCCAATCGCTTCGGAGAAGGGGAGTAGGAGGCCGATTCGGGATGAAGGGCGGCGGCACTGAACGCCGCGGCGGGCCTGGCCGGGGCCGCTTCGCCGCATCCTGAGCCGTTTCCAAGGTGGCTGGCCCTGGCCAGACTTTTTAAACGTTCCTGACGGAGCGGTACATGCCATTTGCCCTGCACGGCATCCCGGTCTCGCGCGGCGTCGCCATCGGGCGCGCGCATTTGCTGGCGCCTGCCGCGCTCGATGTCTCCCATTACCTGGTCGACGAAGACCGGCTTGATGCCGAGGTCGAGCGCCTGCGCTCGGCGCGCGCGGCGGTGCGGGCCGAGCTGGTCACGCTCAAGCGGGATCTGCCGCGCGAGGCGCCGGAAGAACTGGGCGCCTTCCTCGACGTGCATGCCATGATCCTCGATGACGAGGCGCTGGCGCGCGAGCCCGAGGCACTGATCCGCAACCGGCGCTACAACGCCGAATGGGCGCTGACCACGCGGCTCGAAGAGCTGATGCGCCAGTTCGACGAAATCGAGGACGAATACCTGCGCGAGCGCAAGGCGGACATCCGCCAGGTGGTCGAGCGCATTCTCAAGGTGCTGGCCGGCGCGGCCGTGCTGGCCCCGGCCCCTGTGCCGCCTTCCTCGCTGGCCCCGGATGGCGAGCCGGCGCCCGGCGTGATCGTGGTTGCCCACGACATCTCGCCGGCCGACATGCTGCAGTTCCGCCACACCGTGTTCCACGGCTTCGTGACCGACCTTGGCGGACGCACTTCCCATACCGCCATCGTGGCGCGCAGCCTCGACATCCCCGCCGCCGTGGGCGTGCAGAGCGCCAGCGAGCTGATCCGCCAGGACGACTGGGTCATCATCGACGGCGATGCCGGCCTTGTCATCGTGGATCCATCCGCGATCATCCTCGAGGAGTACCGCCACCGGCAGAGCGAGCGCGCGCTGGAAAAGAAGCGCCTGCAGCGCCTGCGCCATACGCCTGCGGTGACCCTGGACGGGCTCGAGATCGACCTGCTGGCCAATATCGAGATGGCGGAGGATGCCACCGCGGCGCTGACCGCGGGCGCGGTTGGCGTGGGCCTGTTCCGCTCCGAATTCCTGTTCATGAACCGGCGCGGCGAGCTGCCCGACGAGGAAGAGCAATTCGAGGCGTACCGCGGCGCCGTGGACGCCATGCACGGGCTGCCCGTCACGATCCGCACCATCGATATCGGCGCCGACAAGCCACTGGATGGCCGAGACGGCCGGGATGGGCGCGGCGACGATTTCGAGACGGCCCTCAATCCGGCGTTGGGCTTGCGCGCGATCCGCTGGTCGCTGTCCGAGCCGGCCATGTTCCTGACCCAGTTGCGCGCGCTGCTGCGTGCCTCGGCCTTTGGCCCCGTGCGGCTGCTGATCCCGATGCTGGCCCATGCCCGCGAGATCGACCAGACCCTGGACCTGATCGCGCAGGCCAAGCGGCAGCTCGACGCGCGCGGCCAGGCGTTCGACCCCAACATCAAGGTCGGGGCGATGATCGAGATCCCCGCCGCCGTGCTGATGCTGCCGCTGTTCCTGCGGCGCATGGATTTCCTCTCCATCGGCACCAACGACCTGATCCAGTACACGCTGGCCATCGACCGTGCCGACAACGCCGTGGCGCATCTCTATGACCCGCTGCACCCGGCGGTGCTGCAACTGATCGCCCGCACCATCCGCGAGGCCAACCGCGCGGGCGTGCCGGTGGCGGTGTGCGGCGAGATGGCCGGGGACCCCGCCATGACGCGCCTGCTGCTGGGCATGGGGCTGCGCGAGTTCTCTATGCATCCCTCGCAGTTGCTGCGGGTCAAGCAGGAAGTCCTGCATGCCGACTGCGAGCGGCTGGAGCGGCTGGTGGAGCAGGTGCTGAGCGCTTACGAGCCGGAGGAGCTCGCCTGCGCGCTGAAGCTGCTCTGACAACCCTGGCTGCGTTAAGGTTTTTACGAAAATCCAACGCCGTGCAGATGGTTTATGAGGCACTTTTCCGCCAGTTGTGACGTTCCCTTTATCTGCAATTCCCGGGCTAAGTGCCGTGTTCTTGGCATGTACCTTTTGTGATTTAATGGGAATTGTTATCATTTTCGATCTCTGATATTCTGACGTACATCGCGGGTGACATGCTGGTGTCGCCCCTCTCCCAAGGAGGGATTTGTGTACGTTTGCATCTGCAATCAGGTTACCGACCGAGAAATTCACGGTGCTGCGCATCTAGGGGTGTCCACGCTCGACGAGCTGGCCGAAACGCTGGGTGTTGGCACGTGCTGTGGCCGCTGCCGCGAATGCGCCCAACAGGTGCTTTGCGAAGGCGTCGCGGCGGTACGCAATGTGACGGTCGCGACGATCCGCATTGCAGACATTTCCTCCTGTTCGCCGTCGGGGCCACGTGCCATAATGGACACTCGGGACCCGGCAGTCGCGAACGACCAGCGCACCGAGCTGGTTGCTTAAACTCGCCCGCAACTATCAGGTTGCGGCGCGTATTCGCTTGTGTTGACTGCCTGCGGCGCGCCTTGCGCCGCTTCGCGTTTTTGCGGGGGCCCGTTGCAACAAGGAGCCTCCAATGAAAGGTGACAAGAAGGTCATCCAGCATCTGAACGCGCAGCTGAAGAACGAGCTGACCGCGATCAACCAGTACTTCCTGCACGCTCGCATGTACCGCCACTGGGGCCTGAAGAAGCTCGGCGACATCGAGTACAAGGAGTCCATCGGTGAGATGAAGCATGCCGACCGCCTGATCGATCGCATCCTGATGCTTGATGGCCTGCCCAATCTGCAGGACCTCAACAAGCTGCTGCTGGGCGAAGACACCCCGGAAATGCTCAAGTGCGACCTGAAGCTGGAGCAAGGCGCGCATGCCACCGTCAAGGAAGGCATCACGTACTGCGAATCGGTGGGCGACTACGTTAGCCGCGAGATCCTGGTCGACATCCTGACCGATACCGAAGAGCACATCGAATTCCTCGAAACGCAGCTCGACCTGATCGACAAGGTTGGCCTGCCGAACTATCTGCAATCGCAGATGGAGCCGGGCGAGCAGTAATCCGCCCAGCAGCCGGCCGCAAGTTCGCAAGAACCCAGTGGCCGCACCCGCGCGGCACCACTCGGTGCTGCCGGCTCTGCCCGCATCCGGGCGGTAACCCCTATCATTCAGATTCCCATTCTTTCCCCCGCCTCACCGTCTTGCCAGGGCCGCTGTTCGCGCCAGCTTGCGCGCGATCCGCCTATGCTGCGGTAAAGGGCGCCGAATCGTCATCGCACGACACCACACCACACCACACCACACCAAATGACAGGAGTCAGCATCATGGAAGACCCGATCCGCCTGACGCAGTACAGCCATGGTGCCGGCTGCGGGTGCAAGATTTCGCCGCAGGTGCTCGACGTGATCCTTGCCGGCAGCGGCAACCAACACCTGGACCCGCGCCTGTGGGTGGGCAATGCCTCGCGCGACGATGCGGCGGTCTATGCGCTGGATGGGCTGGAGCAGGGCCGTGGCGTGGTATCCACCACCGATTTCTTCATGCCGATCGTCGATGATCCATTCGACTTCGGACGCATCGCTGCCACCAACGCCATCAGCGACGTCTATGCCATGGGCGGCGATCCGCTGCTGGCCATCGCCATCCTCGGCTGGCCGGTGAAGCTGCTGCCGCCCGAGGTGGCGCGCGAGGTAGTGGCCGGTGGGCGCCGTGCCTGCGAGGACGCGGGCATTCCGCTGGCCGGCGGGCATTCCATCGATGCCCCGGAGCCTATCTTCGGGCTCGCGGTGACTGGCGTGGTCGACCGCGCGCACCTGAAACGCAACGACACCGCGACCGCCGGCTGCCGTCTCTACCTGACCAAGCCGCTGGGCATCGGCGTGCTGACCACCGCCGAGAAGCAGGGCAAGCTGCGCGCCGAGGATGTCAACCTGGCGCGCGACTGGATGTGCGTGCTCAATCGTCCCGGCAGCCGCTTCGGCAAGCTGGCCGGCGTGCGGGCCATGACGGATGTGACCGGCTTTGGCCTGCTCGGGCACCTTGTCGAGATGGCCGACGGCAGCCGCCTCACAGCGCGTCTTGACTATGCCGCCGTGCCGCTGCTGCCGGAAGTGCTGCGCTACGTCGAGGCCGGTTGCGTGCCGGGCGGCACCCAGCGCAACTTCGAAAGCTACGGCGCACGGATTGGCGCCGGCATCGACAACCAGGGCGGCGCGTTGAGCGAGGTGCAGCGCGCCTTGCTGTGCGATCCGCAGACCAGCGGCGGCTTGCTGGTGGCGGTCGAGCCTCCTGGCGAGGCCGATTTCCATGCGGCTTGCGCGGAGTTTGGCCTGGTGCTGGCGCCGGTTGGCGAATTCGTCGCGCAGGGCCGGTATGCCGTCGAGGTGATCTGATGCGCGAGGATACGGCGGATTTCCGGCAGCTCTTTCTTTCCGGCGCGCCGCTGCTCGATGCGCGCGCGCCGGTGGAGTTCGCGCGTGGCGCGTTTCCGGGCGCGGTCAACCTGCCGCTGATGGACGATGCCGAGCGGCATCAGGTGGGCTTGCGCTACGAGGAGCAAGGGCCGCAGGCCGCGATCGCGCTAGGCCACCAGCTTGTGACCGGCGAAATCCGCGCGGCGCGAACCGCGGGCTGGGCGGCCTTTGCGCGGGCGCATCCCGACGGCTACCTGTACTGCTTCCGCGGCGGCATGCGCTCGCAGATCGTGCAGCAGTGGTTGCGCGAGGACGCCGGCATCGCTTATCCGCGCGTCACGGGCGGCTACAAGGCGATGCGCAGCTTCCTGATCGAGACCCTCGATGCCGCCGCCGCCGAATGCAGCCTGCTGGTGCTGGGCGGCATGACCGGGAGTGGCAAGACCGAGCTGATCACTGACCTGGTCACGGGCCCGAACGGCTGCCAGGACGCCGCCATCGACCTGGAGGGCCAGGCCCGCCATCGCGGGTCCAGCTTTGGCCGGCGCGCGGTGGCGCAGCCTACGCAGATCGATTTCGAGAATGTCCTGGCGATTGCGCTGCTGCGCCATCGCGCGGCCGGGTTGCCGGCGCTGGTAGTCGAGGACGAGGGGCGCTTCATCGGCGCGCGCAACCTGCCTCCGGCCTTCTACCAGGCGATTCAGGTGGCGCCGCTGGTCTGGCTGGAGGAATCCTTCGAGGCGCGCATGCATCGCGTGCTGGAGGACTACGTGCTTGGCCTGTCGGCGGAGTTCATGGCGGCGCTGGGTGAGCAGGCTGGTTTCGCTGCCTACGCGGCGCGCCTGCGCGATGCCATGGCGGCCATTGCCAAGCGGCTCGGCGGCACGCGCTACGAGCGGCTCTCGGACTTGCTGGACCAAGCGCTGGCGCGCCAGGAGGAAACGGGCGATGCCGACCTGCATCTGGGCTGGATCGCCTTGCTCCTGCAGCAATACTACGACCCGATGTATGCCTACCAGCGCGAACAGCGCGAGGCCAGGATCGTGTTCCGCGGCGAGCGCGCCGCGGTGCTGGCTTTCCTGCGCGAGCGAACTCGCGCTTGAATGCGCGCGGGTCGCTTAGCGGGAGCTTCGGGGGAGCTTAGGGGGCGGCTTGCGCGTGCGCGCCAGCGCAGACTTCGCAATCGGCCACGCGCGCGAGGCGCATCGTGGTCCATTCCATGCCAAGCGCATCGACCATCAGCAGGCGGCCGGCCAGGGTGGTGCCAACGCCCATCAGCAGCTTGAGGGCCTCGGCCGCCTGCACCGTGCCCACCATCCCCACCAGCGGCGCAAACACGCCCATGGTGGCGCAAGCCACCTCCTGCGCCGGCTGCGAGGGCGGGAACAGGCAGGCATAGCAGGGGGCGCCCGGCTGGCGGTGGTCGAACACGCTGATCTGCCCATCGAAGCGCAGGGCCGCGCCGGACACCAGCGGCACGCTGTGCTGCACGCAGGCGCGGTTGACGGCCTGGCGCGTGTCGAAGTTGTCGCTGCAATCGAGCACCACGCCGGCATCGGCCACCAGGCGTGCCAGTTCGGCGGCGCCCACGCGTGCCCGCACCAGGCGCACGTCGATGCCCGGGTTGATGCGCAGCATGCCCTCGCGCGCCGATTCCACCTTGGGGCGTCCGACATTGGCGGTAGTGTGGATCACCTGGCGCTGCAGGTTGGTCAGGTCGACCACGTCGTCGTCGACCACGGTGATGGTGCCCACGCCGGCCGAGGCCAGGTAGGGCAGGGCGGCAGCGCCCAGGCCGCCCGCGCCGATCACCAGCGCGTGGCTGGCAAGCAGCCGGCTCTGGCCCTCGATGCCGAGTTCGTCGAGCAGGATATGCCGCGAATAGCGCAGCAGTTGATCGTCGTTCATGGCTTGCAATGCAAAAGCGGCCCCGCGGGGCCGCTGTTATTCATCAGGATTTCAGGGAGCCTTGCCGGTCGGCGTGCCCAGCGGTGTTCCGAGCGGGGCGCTCGCAGGTGGCGCGCCGGCCGGTGCCTTGGTGGCCGGCTTGGCCGGGGTAGCCGCCTTGGCCGCCGGCTTGGCCGGCTTGTCCGACGTGGCCACGGCTTCGAGCTTGGACTTGGAGCGCTTGACCGGCTGGCCTTCGAGCTGGGCGATGGCTTGCTGCAGCATGAAGTCCTCGGTCGTGCCGAACTCGATCGGCTTCTTCTTGCGTTCCTTGTCGCGCTCTTCCGGCGTCTTCTTGGCGTTTTCTTCCTCGAGCCGGCGCAGTTCCTCGACGCGGCGCTGTTCGCGCTCGTTCATCTCGGGCTCTTCCGATTCCTGCTTGTTGTGCAGGTGGCGCTCGGTGTCGATCTCGCGGGTGATCAGCGCGTCGTCAGGATCGCCTTCCGGGTTCTGGTCGACCGGGATGTCCGGGCGGATGCCCTTGGCCTGGATCGACTTGCCAGTCGGCGTGTAGTAGTACGCGATGGTCAGCTTGATGCCGGTGTCGTTGGTGAGCGGGCGTACGGTCTGCACCGAGCCCTTGCCGAACGTGGTCTTGCCCATGATCAGCGCGCGCTTGTGGTCTTGCAGCGCGCCGGCAACGATTTCGGAGGCCGACGCCGAGTAGGCGTTGGTCAGCACCACCATCGGGATCTTCTTGTACAGCGCGGGCAGGCCCTTGAGCGGATCGTCCTCGAGCGAGGACAGCCGGTAATTGTTGAACGTGGTCTTGTAGACGCGCTTGGCATCCGGCACCTGGCCGTTGGTCGAGACCACGGTCACGTCGTCGGGCAGGAAGGCTGCCGCCACGCCGACGGCGCCTTGCAGCACGCCGCCGCCGTTGTTGCGCAGGTCCAGGATCACGCCCTTCAGGTTGGGGTTCTTCTGGGCCAGTTCGTCCAGCTTCTTGCCCAGGTCGGCCACCGTGCGTTCCTGGAAGCTGGTCAGGCGGACCCAGGCGAGGCGGTCATTGTCGATCAGCTTGGCCTTGACCGACTGCACGCGGATCTCCGCGCGCGTGATCGACACCGGGAAGGTGCGTTCGTCGCTCTTGCGATAGATGGTCAGCGTGACCTTGGTGCCCGGCTCGCCGCGCATGCGCTTGACCGCCTGCTCCAGCGGCAGGCCGCGCACGGGCTTGTCGTCGATGCGGGTGATCAGGTCGCCGGGCTGGATGCCGGCACGGAAGGCGGGGGTGTCTTCGATCGGGTTGATCACCTTGACCAGCCCTTCTTCCTGCGAGATTTCGATCCCCAGGCCGGCAAAGCGTCCGCGCGTGCCTTCCTGAAGTTCCTTGAAGTCCTTCTCGTCCAGGTAGGCCGAATGCGGATCCAGGCTGGCGACCATGCCCTTGATGGCTTCGGTCAGCAGCTTCTTGTCATCCACCGGCTCGACATATTCCCGCTTGATCTGGCCGAAGATGTCGGCCATCAAGCGCAACTGCTCCAGCGGCAGCGGCCCCGGCGAATTCTGCGCGGTGGCCGATAGTTGCAGCGTGGCGAGCACGCCGGCAACGAGTCCGGCAGTAACAAGACTGATGTTCTTGAGCGTCTTACGCATGAGGGCTGCCTGAACGTGTGAGGATTGTGCTGTGTCGGAGCCGGCCTGGCGCATCGCACCGACCGGATTTGTCCGACAGTATAAGAGGGAGCAGCAAAAAAGGCCTGGTCCACTGCATGAGGCGGCCGGGCGAGCCTTGGGGCGCTCGTCCGGCCCGGGCCTCAGGTTGCCTTGCCTTGGTTCGCCACGGCGGCCAGGGAGGCTGCGATCGCTTCCTGGTCGCCCAGGTAGTAATGACGCAGCGGGCGCAGGTCGGCGTCCAGCTCGTAGACGAGCGGGGTGCCATTGGGGATGTTGATGCCAACGATGTCGTCATCCGAGATCTGGTCCAGGTATTTCACCAGCGCGCGGATGCTGTTGCCATGGGCAGCGATTACCACGCGCTTTCCCGCTTTGATGTCGGGTGCGATGGATTCGTTCCATAGCGGCAGCACGCGCTCGACCGTGTCCTTCAGGCATTCGGTCAGCGGAATCTGCTCGCGCGGCACTTGAGCGTAGCGCGGATCGTCGTATGCCGCACGTGGATCGTCCGCTTCGAGCACCGGCGGCGGGGTGTCGTAGCTGCGGCGCCATACCAGCACCTGCTCGTTGCCGAACTTGGCGGCGGTCTCGGCCTTGTTCAGGCCGGACAGCGCGCCATAGTGGCGTTCGTTCAGGCGCCATTCGTTGCGGACCGGAATCCACATCAGGTCCATTTCGTCCTGCACGTGCCACAGCGTGCGGATGGCACGCTTCAACACCGAGGTGTACGCTACATCGAAGGCAAGCCCTGCTTCGCGCAGCAGCTTGCCGCCCAGCTTGGCCTGGGCCACGCCGGTGTCGGTGAGGTCGACGTCGACCCAGCCGGTGAAGCGGTTTTCGAGATTCCACGTGGATTCGCCGTGGCGGATGAGAACGAGTTTGTACATGCTGCTTCCAAAGCGTGAGAAACCTGTGTGCGCCCTGCCACATACCGCCGCACATGTGTCAACTAGGAGACAATAGCGGGTCGCGGGCGCCAAACCGTCTATTTTATAATGCCGCCGACTCAACCCACCGGAATGCCAACGTGAATTTCTTCGCCGACTACAACAACCTTGCCTTGATCGCCCTCGCCGTCGTGTCGGGCGGCCTGCTGGCGTGGCCCGCCATCTCGCGCGGAACCTCCGGCAAGACCGTCAACCCGGCCGCCGCGACCCAGCTGATCAACAAGCGCAATGCCGTGGTCGTGGATATCCGGGAAGCCACCGAATACGCCAAGGGCCACCTGCCGCAAGCCAAGAGTGCGCCACTTGCCGACCTGGCAAGCCGTGCCGCCAGCCTTGCAAAGGACAAGTCCGTCCCCATCATCGTCGTGTGCCAGACCGGCCAGCGCTCGGGCAAGGGTCAAGCAGCCCTGAAGGAAGCCGGTTACAGTGAGATCTATTCGCTCGAAGGCGGCCTGGCCGCCTGGCAGCAAGCCGGCCTCCCCGTAGTCAAGTAAGCGGCGGACCCAAGCGGCTCCGGGAGCATGTCCTCCGGAGCCGCGGCTGTCCCGGCTTGCGAGCACCGACCAACCTCCGGATTCCCGTTTTTCAAGGAGATGCGCATGGCCCGCGTTGTTATGTACAGCACGGTAGTTTGTCCGTATTGCCAGATGGCCGAGCGCCTTCTGAAGGCCAAGGGCGTGGAGGCGATCGAGAAGATCCTGATTGACCGCGAGCCCGGCAAGCGCGAGGAAATGATGAGCCGCACCGGTCGCCGCACCGTGCCGCAGATCTACATCGACGAGACCCACGTGGGAGGCTTCGACGACCTCTCGGCGCTCGATCGCCAGGGTGGCCTGGTGCCGCTGCTGGCAGCCTGAAGCGCCGCCGGTCTCGCCGCGGGTGAATTCGCCACCCGCGTCATGTACCATATACGTTTTCCAACCGGGTGCCGACCCGGGCCGTGACCCTGGGCCAATCCCGCCCGCGGTGCCAATGTCCCGTACGCCTGGCCCCCAACGCCCATTTTTCCGGAAGCCTTTCATGAGCGACCAGCAGAACAATCAGCAGGAAGACCAGCCGTTCTTCAACATCCAGCGTGTGTACCTGAAGGACATGTCGCTCGAACAGCCGAATTCCCCCGGCATCTTCCTCGAGACCGAAGCGCCGGCCGTGGAAGTGCAGGTGAACGTGGGCGCCTCGCAACTGCAGGAAGGCATCTTCGAGGTCGTGGTGACCGGTACCGTGACCACCAAGGTGCAGGACAAGGTTGCCTTCCTGGTGGAAGCCCATCAGGCCGGCATCTTCGATATCCGCAACGTGCCGGTGGAGCAGCTCGACCCGCTGCTGGGCATTGCCTGCCCGACCATTCTCTACCCGTACCTGCGCGGCAATATCGCCGACGTGATCACCCGCGCCGGCTTCCAGGCCATCCACCTGTCGGAAATCAACTTCCAGGCACTGTACGAACAGCGCCTGCAGGCCGCGATGGAAGAAGCTGAAGCCGTGCAAGGCGGCAACAGCGGCATCGTGATGCCCGATGGCAGCCAGGCTCGTCACTGATCCTGCTGTAGTCAGCTGCAAAGACGGGGCCTCGGCCCCGTTTTGTCTTTCCGGCCCGCGTAGTCGCGACGAATGCGCGGGGCCGAACAAGCGAGGCGAACCGCCATGAAAATCACAGTCTTCGGTGCGGGTGCCTGGGGCACCGCGCTCGCCAGCCATGCCGCCGCGACCCACGATGTGGTGCTGTGGGGGCGGGACGCTGCCCAGCTGGCCGGCATCGGCGCCGACCGCGTCAATGCCACCTACCTGCCCGGCGTGCCGCTGTCCGGGCGGCTCGCGGTGCAGGCCGATTTCGATCGGGCCGCAGCGCATGCCGATGTCGAGCCGGATGGCCTGGTGATCGTCGCCACGCCGGTCTCGGGCCTGCGCGAAATGACGCGCCGGCTGGCTGCGAGCCAGACCGGGGGCTTGCGCATGCTCTGGCTGTGCAAGGGCTTCGAGGCCGGCACCAATGCGTTGCCGCACCAGATGGTGCGCGAAGAGCTCACCGCCGCCGGCCGTCTCGATGACACCAGCTACGGCGTGCTGACCGGCCCCAGTTTTGCCCGTGAAGTGGCGCTGGGCCTGCCCTGCGCGCTCACCGTGGCGGGCACCTCGCCGGCGCTGCCCGAGCTCGCGCAGCAGGCGTTCCATCACCATGCCATGCGTATCTACGGCAGCGACGACCTGGTCGGCGCCGAGGTGGGGGGCGCGGTCAAGAACGTGCTGGCGATTGCCACTGGCGCCAGCGATGGCCTGGGCCTGGGCCTGAACGCGCGCGCCGCGCTGGTGACGCGCGGCCTGGCCGAGATGACCCGGCTCGGCATGGCACTGGGAGGGCGCATCGAAACCTTCATGGGCCTGGCCGGCATGGGCGACCTGATCCTGACCGCTACGGGCGATCTCTCGCGCAATCGCAAGGTCGGCCAGCAGTTGGCCGAGGGCAAGACGCTCGCGCAGATCCTGGCCGAGCTGGGCCACGTTGCCGAAGGCGTGCGCTGTGCGCAGGCCGTGGCGGCGCTGGCCGCGGCCAAGGGCGTCGAGATGCCGATCACGCGCGCGGTATGCGCCGTGCTCTTCGAAGGGCTGCCTGCCGCCGACGCGGTGGCGCGGCTGCTCCAGCGGGATGCGCGCGATGAATGAGTCCATGATGGCGGCCCGGCGCCGCGTCCTGAAAGCCCTTGCCGCCTGCGCCATGCCTGGCGCGGCTGGTGCCGCACTGGCTTCGCCCGCGTCCGCCCAGCCCTGGCCGGCGCGGCCGATCCGCATGGTGGTGCCGTTCCCGGCCGGGTCTTCGCCTGACCTGATCGCGCGCCTGCTGACCGAGAAGCTGTCTGTGGCGCTCGGCCAACCCGTGGTGGTGGAAAACCGCCCGGGTGCCGGCGGCAATATCGGCACCGGCATGGTGGCCAGAGCCGCCCCGGATGGCTATACCTTGCTGCTGACCATCAATGGCCCGCTGGTCACCGCGCCAACCTTGTCGCGCCATCTCGGCTACGACCCGGTGCGCCAGCTCAGCCCCGTATCGCTGGTGGCAACGTCGCCCAATGTGCTGGTGGTGGATGCCCGCCTGCCGGTGCATGACGTGCGGGAGTTCGTGGCCCTGGCCCGTTCCCGGCCGGGCGTGCTGAACTACGGGTCGGTGGGCAACGGCAGCGCTGCCCACCTGGCCATGGAGCAGCTCAAGGCGGCCGCCGGCATCGACCTGCAGCACATTCCCTATCCGGGGTTCGCGCAGATCACCACCGCCATGGTCGGCGGCCAGGTGCAGGCCGGCTTCATGGTGCCGGCCATTGCCATGCCGCTGGTGACTGCCGGCAAGCTGCGCATCATCGCGGTGACCACCAGCGGGCGCACCAGCCTGCTGCCCGCGGTGCCGACAGTGGCGGAATCCGGCTATCCCGGCTTCGAGGCGATCTCATGGCAAGCGGTGCTGGCCCCGGCTGGCACACCCGCGCCGGTGATCGACCGGCTCTATCGCGAGCTGGTGGCCATCATCGGCAGCGAGGACGTGCGCGCCAAGATGCGCGCCCAGTATTTCGTGCCGGCCGGCACCGCGCCGCAATCGCTGCGCCAGACCATGGCTAGCGAGAAGGTGCGCTGGGACAAGGTGATCCGCGTGGCCGGCGTGCAGCCGGAATAAGGAAGTTCGCGGGCGGCGGCTTCAGGCGCCGCCGGCAAAGCCGTTCTGGCGCCAGGCTTCGAACACCACGACCGCGACGGTATTGGAGAGGTTGAGACTGCGGTTGTCCGGCCGCATCGGCAGCCGGATGCGCTGCGCCGTGGGAAACCACTCGCGCCGCTCCGGCGCCAGCCCGCGCGTTTCCGATCCGAACACAAACCAGTCCCCGGGCAGGAAACTGACCTGGCCGAAGGGCGTCGAGCCATGCGTGGTCAGTGCGAACATGCGGGCCGGGTCGGGTTGTTCGCTTTCCATCAGCGCGTCCCAGTTCTCGTGCACGCGCATGCTGGCGTACTCGTGATAGTCCAGGCCGGCGCGGCGCATGCGCGCATCTTCCAGCGGAAAGCCGAGCGGCTTGACAAGGTGCAGGCGCGCACCGGTGTTGGCACACAGCCGTATCACATTGCCGGTATTCGGCGGGATCTCGGGTTCGACCAGGACGACATTGAACATGGGGGAGGGGCGGGCCAGGGGCGCCGCAGCCGTGAAACGCTGGGCAGCTTACCCTGCCGGGGGCCGCCTGTCACGCCGGGCCTATGGGGTGCGCTACGGGGTGCGCAAGGCAACCACCAGCGTCACGCGTGCCGCGCCGTGGGCTTTCAGGACCCGCGCCGCTTCGCCCAAGGTGGCGCCGCTGGTCATCACATCATCGACCAGGCCGACATGCTGGCCCGCCACGTCGTTGCCGGGCGCGAGGCCAAAGGCATCCTGCAGGTTGGCCTGGCGCGCGGGCAGGTCCAGCGTGGCCTGGGCCGGGGTATCGCGCAGCCTCGCCAGCAGCGTCGGCGCGGCGCGCACGCCCAGCCGGCGCGCCAGCGGCCGTGCGATTTCCCAGGACTGGTTGAAGCCGCGCTCGGCAAGGCGCTGCGCGGACAGCGGGATCGGCGCGAGCACATCGGGCAGGGCCAGGCCGGACGTGCCGGATTCGGCCTGCCAGCGGCGTGCCAGCTCGCCCGCAAGCCAGTCCGCCAGCGGCAGCACGCCGCCGAATTTCAGGGCTAGCACCAGACCGTCCTGCGGTCTGGCGTAGTCGCCCAGCACCAGCGCGTCGTCGAAAGGCGGCGCCTCGTAGCGGCACTGCGCGCAGAGCGAGGCGGCGCCTGGCCCGGCAATGCGCCCGAGCGGGCGGGCGCAGCAGCGGCAACGCGGCAGCGGCGTCAGCAACTCTTGCGCGCGGCCTGCGCAGACGGTTTCGTCCTGCACAGTGCCGCACAATGCGCAGGCCGCTGGCAGGAGCGTGCGCAGCAAGCGCCGCGCATGATGGCGCAGGGCGCCTTCGCCCGGGTGCGCCAGGCGGTGCAGCAGGGGTGTGGCTGGCGCATGGGGCACGTCCGAGCCATCGGCGGCAGGCCTGGCGGTGGGCGCGTATACTTGCGATCCTGTTGTGGCGCCCGTTGGCGCGCGCACCGTATGCCCGACGGACGCTTCACGCCCGCCGTCATCCACATTCTTAGTTTCTTGCTGCCTGGTTTGACCGTGTCCCTGCATGACGCCGACTCCCCCGATGCCTATTTGCCGCCCACGCGGCTGACCCGCCTCGCCTTCGACCGGCGCAGCGCCGGATTCGGCCAGCTGGACTTCTTGCTGGGCGAGATCGGCCAGCGCATGCAGGAGCGCATGCAGATGATCCGGCTGGCGCCGGTGCGCGCGCTCGATATCGGCTGCGGGCACGGGCGCGGCCTGGCCGCGCTGCGCGCCCAATACCCGGATGCGCAGATCGCTGGCCTGGATATTTCCGGGGCGATGCTGCGCGAGGCCGTGCAGCGCGATCCCCAGCGCCAGTCCGGGTGGCTCGGGCGCCTGCTCGGCAAGCGCCCGACCTTCGACCTGGTGCAGGGCGATCTTGCCACATTGCCCTTCGCGCCGGCCAGCTTCGACCTGTTGTGGTCCAACCTGGCGCTGCACTGGCACCCCGAGCCGCACCGGGTCTTCCCGGAGTGGCACCGGGTCACCCGCGACGAAGGCTTGGTCCTGTTCTCGCTGTTCGGGCCCGATACGCTGGCGCAACTGCGCGCCGCCTTTGCCGAAGTGGATGGCGACACCCATACGCTGCGCTTCGTCGACATGCACGATATCGGGGACATGCTGGTGCACAGCGGCTGGTCCACGCCCGTGATGGATATGGAGACCCTGACGATCACCTATGAGTCGCCACGGACCCTTCTGCGCGAAGTGCAGGCCTTTGGCGGGCTGCGCCTGCCGGCTGCCGCGGGCAAGGGCGGGGGGCTGCGCGGGCGCCGCTGGCACGCGGCGCTGCTGGCCGCGCTGGAGCGCCAGCGCAATGCCGAGGGACTGATCCCGCTCACGTTCGAGATCGTCTACGGCCATGCCTGGAAGCTGGCGCCGCGCGGCAAGCAGGCCGTCGATGAGCTCGGCCACGCCGTGGTTCCACTCGACAAGATCGGGCGCGCGCGGCAACGCAAGTAACGTCCGCGCCGCTGCTGCACGCATCGGCGGCGCAGTCAAGCGGGCTATCGCGAGCACCGTGCCGATGCACAAAAACTTGTCGCGCGCCAGCCCCTTGGCCAAGTAGCGGCCTTGTCCGAGTAGGCGAAGCGCCCTATAATGCGCCAGTTTGTCGCAGTGGTCTCCCTGGCACAATTTGCGCGAAATCGCACTTCAATGGTGCGTCCCAGGCGCAATCGTCCAGGCGTGCATCCAGCGCAGAGTTGTTGGCGATGCAAGGTTGGCGATGCAAGACTTGGGTATCGCACTCCAGACGGCGCAAGACAAATCCGGCGGCGGTTCCGACGGATTTGGCCCGCCGGACAAAGACTGGCTGATGAAGCGGAATTGTTCGCTGTCTCCGCGCCAGGTTGGCTGGTTTTACCTCTCGATCGTCAGTGTTTCGCTCGCCATCGCCTTGTTCTTCGCGTGGCGAGGGTCATGGCTCGTGCTTCCCTTTGCCGGGCTGGAACTGCTCGGGCTGGGCATTGCCCTGCTGGTGCATGGGCGGCATGCGTCGGACTACGAGCGCGTCAGCCTCGTCGACGGCAGGCTGGTAGTGGTTTCGGTCAGTGCAGGGCAGCTGACACGGCATGAATTCAACCCGCTGTGGGTGCGGGTCGAACCGGGTGAATCATTACGGGCGCTGGTGTTGCTGCGCTCGGGCAAGAGCGCTGTGCGGGTGGGGTGTTTTCTGGACCAGTACAAGCGGCGAAAGTTCGCGCAGGAGCTCGCATCGGCTTTACGTTCTCTCTGAGAGGCAGCGGAGGTCCGGCGAGTGACAGATTTGAATCTGTAAATTGGGTAGATAACAAATGAAAATGTGGAAGAAGGCATCCGCAGCGTGTCTGGTGGGAGCGTCCTTGCTCACTAGCCATGCAGCCCTGGCAGTGGAAGACATGCCAGGCGGCCCCGCCGTGCGTCAGCTCAATCTGACCGAGCCGGTCACCAAGATCGCCGAGCAGATTCACTGGCTGAACTGGATGATGCTGATCATGTGCACCGTGATCTTCATCGGCGTGTTCGGGGTGATGTTCTACTCCGTGTTCAAGCACCGCAAGTCCAAGGGCGCGAAGTCGGCCTCCTTCCACGAAAGCATCACCGTCGAGGTGATCTGGACCATCATCCCGTTCCTGATTGTCATCGGCATGGCGCTGCCCGCCACCAAGACGGTCGTGGCGATGAAGGACACCACCAACGCCGACATCACCATCAAGGCCACTGGCTACCAGTGGAAGTGGGGCTACGACTACCTGAAGGGCGACGGCGAAGGCATCTCCTTCGTGTCCACCCTGACCACCCCGCGCGAGCAGATCAACAACGAGGCCCCCAAGTCGAACACCTACCTGATGGAGGTGGACAACGAGATGGTGGTGCCCGTGAACAAGAAGGTCCGCATGGTGCTGACGGCCAACGACGTCATCCATGCCTGGATGATCCCGGCCTTCGGCGTCAAGCAGGACGCCATCCCCGGCTTCGTGCGCGACACCTGGTTCAAGGCCGAGAAGATTGGCGTGTACCGTGGCCAGTGCGCCGAGCTGTGCGGCAAGGAACACGCCTTCATGCCGATCGTCGTGCGCGTCGTCTCCGACGCCGACTACGCCAAGTGGGTCGACGGCAAGAAGAAGGAACTCGCCGCCAAGGCGGACGACCCCAACAAGACCTGGACCCTGGACGAGCTCAAGGTTCGCGGCGAAAAGGTCTACACCGCCAACTGCGCGGTCTGCCACCAGCCTAACGGCAAGGGCGGCGGCGCCTTCCCGGCTCTCGACGGTTCCAAGATCGTCAACGGCCCGGATGCCGGCCAGATGCATATCCTGCTGGAAGGCAAGGGTGCCATGCCGGTGTGGAAGCACCTCTCCGATACCGAACTCGCTGCCGTCATGACCTACACCCGCAACAGCTGGGGTAACAAGACGGGTGAAGTGATTCAACCGAGCGATTTCGTGAACGCGCGTGCCGGCAAGTTCCGCGAAGGCGGCGGCGCACCCGGCGCTGGCGGCGACGCCGCGCCCAAGACGGAAGACAAGCCCGCTGCCAAGCAGGCCAGCGCCGCGGGTGACCGCGCCGCAGGTTGAACAGGATTTCAGGAGTTTTCGCGATGAGTACTGCTACCCCGGACGCGCTCGCCCACCCGCACGACCACGCGCATGACGATCACCACGATCAACCGCATGGCTGGCGCCGTTGGCTGTTTGCCACCAACCACAAGGACATCGGTACGCTGTACCTGCTGTTCTCGTTCACCATGCTGCTGTCTGGCGGCGCGCTGGCACTGCTGATCCGTCTCGAGCTGTTCGAGCCGGGCCTGCAGTTCTTCCGCCCGGAACTGTTCAACCAGTTCACCACCATGCACGGCCTGATCATGGTGTTCGGCGCGATCATGCCGGCCTTCGTCGGCTTCGCCAACTGGATGATCCCGCTGCAGATCGGCGCATCCGACATGGCGTTCGCGCGGATGAACAACTTCAGCTTCTGGCTGATGCCCCCGGCAGCGCTGCTGCTGGTGCTGTCGTTCTTCGCACCGGGTGGCGCCACCGCCGCCGGCTGGACCCTGTACGCGCCGCTGTCGGTGCAGATGGGCCCCGGCATGGACATGGCGATCTTCGCCATGCACATCATGGGCGCGTCGTCGATCATGGGCTCGATCAACATCATCGTCACGGTGCTCAATATGCGCGCACCTGGCATGACGCTGATGAAGATGCCGATGTTCTGCTGGACCTGGCTGATCACCGCCTACCTGCTGATCGCCGTGATGCCCGTGCTGGCTGGCGCCATCACCATGGTGCTGACCGACCGTCACTTCGGCACGAGCTTCTTCTCGGCGGCCGGCGGCGGCGACCCGGTGATGTACCAGCACATCTTCTGGTTCTTCGGCCACCCCGAGGTCTACATCATGATCTTGCCGGCGTTCGGGATCGTCTCGCACGTCGTGCCGACCTTCGCCCGCAAGCGCCTGTTTGGCTATAGCTCGATGGTCTACGCGACCGCCTCGATCGCCATCCTGTCGTTCATCGTGTGGGCTCACCACATGTTCACGACCGGCATGCCCGTGACCGGCCAGCTGTTCTTCATGTACGCCACCATGCTGATCGCGGTGCCCACGGCCGTGAAGATCTTCAACTGGATCGCTACCATGTGGCGCGGCTCGATGACCTTCGAGACCCCGATGCTGTTTGCGATCGGCTTCATCTTCGTGTTCACCATCGGCGGCTTCACCGGCCTGATGCCGGCGGTTGCCCCGATCGACATCCAGTTGCAGGACACCTACTTCATCGTGGCCCACTTCCACTATGTGCTGGTGGCTGGCTCGCTGTTCGCGATGTTCTCGGGCTACTACTACTGGGGTCCGAAGTGGAGCGGTTTCATGTACAACGAAACCCGCGGCCAGATCCACTTCTGGGGTTCGATGATTTTCTTCAACATCACCTTCTTCCCGATGCACTTCCTGGGTCTGGCCGGCATGCCGCGTCGCTATGCCGACTACCCGACCCAGTTCGCGGATTTCAACGCGATTGCGTCGATCGGCGCACTGGGCTTTGGCCTGATGCAGGTGTATTTCTTCTTCTTCGTGGTGCTGCCGTCCTATCGTGGCGGCAAGGTAGCCGGGGACAAGCCTTGGGATGGCGCCGAGGGCCTGGAATGGACCGTGCCGTCGCCGGCCCCGTTCCACACCTTTGAAGTGCCGCCGCAAGTCAGGTAAGCCGCAGTCAGGTAAGCCGCAATAGACACGGAAGGATGGGCAGTGCCCGTCCTTCCGCGTCACGCAAGCAAGGTGTTATGCAGGATCCAAACAAAAGTCCATCGCAGGCAGACCGCAAGGCCTCCAATCGTCGTCTCGGCCTGATCCTTTTCTCGATCGTGATGGTTTTCTTTTTGGGTTTCTTCGCCAAGATGATCTTTCTCGGCTGAAGCTGCAGGGTATTGAGATGAGCGTGAACCAGCAGTCAAGCAATGCCACCGACAAGAAGTTCAACCGCGGGATGATGCTGCGGCTGTTGGTGGTGGTGGCGTTGATGTTCTCGTTTGGCTATGCGCTGGTGCCACTGTACAAGAAGATCTGCGAGATCACCGGGCTGAACGTGGTGACCACGCGGGACCTGTACGGTGGCCAGGTCAAGAACACGCAGGTGGACAAGGCCCGCACGATCACGGTCGAGTTCGACTCCAACGCGCGCGGGCCCTTTGCCTTCCGTCCGGTCAAGAGCAGCATGGAAGTGCACCCGGGCGAGATGACCACCATCGTCTACGAAGTGGCGAACGGCCAGGCACGCGATATCTCGGCGCAGGCCATCCCGAGCTACCTGCCCAAGCTGGCCACGCAGTATTTCAAGAAGATCGAGTGCTTCTGCTTCAAGGAGCAGACACTGAAGGCCAAGGAAGCACGCGAGATGCCGGTGGTGTTCGTGATCGATCCGGACCTGCCGAAAGACGTGAAGAACATTACGCTGTCCTATACCTTCTTCGAGATCGGGTCGCCGGTGGCGCAAGCGCCGCAAGGTCCGCTCGACGCGCAGCCGGCCGGTGCGGGCAAGGGCATTTGAATTTGCAGTTGTAGTGGTTGTTGGGGGGTAAGCCGTGGATGAGATGAAGGACGCGGTCAAGCGCAAGCTGTCATTTGCGCAAACCCTGCGCGCGGTGTTCTGGTCGTTTATCGGCCTGCGCAAGGGGAGCGAGCACGAGCGCGACATGGCACAGCTCAACCCGGTCCATGTGATCATTGCCGGCCTGATCGGGGTAGCCATTCTGATCGCGGTGCTGATCACGGTCGTGCGTGTGGTGGTAGGGTGAGGCCACGCAGCGCAACGTACAGGGCAGGGTAGGAACAAGTAAAAAGAGCAGGGCAAAAGCATGCCGCCGGCCTCGTCAGGGCTGGATGTGCGGATAACGATTACTGAATCAGAGACTCTGAGCTGGAGAAAAAAGAATGAGTGCGAACCGCGCAAACGCTCCGTACTACTTCGTACCGGGCCCCTCGCGCCATCCGATCACGGCTAGCTTTGGCTTGCTGCTGACGGCTGGGGGTGCTGCTGGCTGGGTAAACGGGCAGACCTGGGGGCCGTACCTGTGCGGACTGGGCCTGCTGTGGTTCCTGTTCGTGCTCAAGAGCTGGTTCGGCGAGGCGATCAACGAATCCGAGACGGGCAAGTACGGCAAGAACATCGACCTGTCGTTCCGCTGGTCGATGGGCTGGTTCATCTTCTCCGAAGTGATGTTCTTCGCAGCGTTCTTCGGCGCGCTGTTCTACGCCCGAAACATCGCCATGCCCTGGCTGGGCGACCTGAACAACAAGATCCTGTGGCCCGACTTCGCCGCCGTATGGCCGAACCTCGGACCGGCGGGGGTCGTGGAAAGCTTCCAGACCATGGGTCCGTGGCCGATCCCCACGATCAACACCGCCTTGCTGCTGATGTCCGGCCTGACGCTGACCTGGGCGCACCATGCGCTGCTGGCCAACAAGCGCAGCCAGCTGATCCAGGGCCTGGTGCTGACCATCCTGCTGGGCGCGATCTTCATGTGCTTCCAGGTGTATGAGTACCATCATGCATATTCGGAGCTGAACCTCAAGCTGACCTCGGGCATCTACGGTTCCACCTTCTTCCTGCTGACCGGCTTCCACGGTTTCCACGTGACGCTCGGCGCGATCATGCTGACGGTGGTGCTTGTGCGCGTGCTCAAGGGCCAGCTGACGCCTGACCATCACTTCGCATTCGAAGGCGCCGCCTGGTACTGGCACTTCGTCGACGTGGTGTGGCTGTTCCTCTACATCGTGGTGTACTGGCTGTAAGACACCCGATCGCAGTGCCCGCCGGCCACGCCGGCGGCGTCGCGGGGGAGGTTCCTCCTCTGCTCGCGGGGAACAACAAAAAAACAAGCGCCGCAGGGGAAGTAGCCAGCCTGCGGCGCTTGTTTTTTGTAGTTCGATCCTGGCGTAGCCAAGGGGCGCCGGAAGCGCGCCAGCTTCAGGGTGCCATGCGGATGCCCGTGCTCTGTATCCACCCCATCCAGTGCGAGAACAGGATGAAGACGAACAGGGCCACCGAGAAGCCGACCCGGAACATCAGCGAGCGCATCATGTTTGGCGTCCTGCCGCGGTCGCGCATCATGAAGAACAGGGCGGAGGCCAGGCTACCGATGATGAGGAAGAACGCGATGAGGATGACGATACGCATGGAGGGCCCGCAAGCGCGGGGTCTGCTAGGGATGAAGTGCCATTATCGCATCGGCGTGCGTGGCAACGCCCTCGGGAAATGCCAGGGAGGCCGCACGTGAAGCTTTGGCGCGCACTGAGCCCGCTGCCCACCATCGCCGCGCTGGTGGTGATCGCCGTCACCTGTGCCCTGGGCAACTGGCAGCTCAACCGGGCCCATGAAAAAGTGGCGCGGGCCGCGCGCCTCGAGGCGCTGGCAGCTCAGCCGCCGCTGGAGATAGGGCGCAGCCTGGTGGATGGGGCGGTGGCGGAGCGGCGCGTGCACGTGCGCGGCCGCTTCGATGCAGCGCATACGGTTTTGCTGGACAATCGCCCCCACGGCAACGGGACCGATAGCCGTGCCGGCTTCATGGTGCTCACGCCGCTGCGGGTTGCAGGGGGCGATGCTTCCGCCCCGGCGGTGTTGGTGCTACGCGGCTGGCTGCCCCGCGATGCGCAGGATCGCACACATATCGCGCCATTCCCGACCCCGGAAGGCGAGGTGGAACTGGACGGCACCGCGCTGGCGACCGTGCCGAGGGTCTTCAGCCTTGGCCAGGGCGCGGATGCCGAGGCCGGCCAGAAGATCCGCCAGAATGTGGATCTCGCCGCCTACGCCAGGGAACTCGGCGTGCCCCTGCAACCCTTTGTGCTGGAACAGCGCAACGACAACGGCGACGGGCTGGCGCGCGACTGGGCGCCAGCGGACATCGGCGCCGATCGCCACTATGGCTATGCCTTCCAGTGGTTCGGGCTGGCCGCGCTGACCCTGGTGCTGCTGGTGGCGCTGAGCTGGCGGCGCGCCGCCCGCATGGCGGCTTGAGCAAGCCCACAGGCGGCCCCGGCAGCACCCACGAACCACAGCGACGTGTTGCGCTCAGATGAG
>NZ_BAAILO010000211.1:36482-56052 GCF_054589115.1 Cupriavidus sp. 8B
GGCCCAGGCCGCCCGCGCCGCGCCGCAGGACCCGCGCATCGACGCCCGCACCCGCCGCGGCCGCATCCAGATGCTGCTGCTCCTGCTGGTGTGCGCTTCGCCCGTCATCGCTTCCTACCTGACGTACTACGTGTTCAAGCCGGCGGGCGGCTCCACCAACTACGGCACGCTCATCGATCCGCAGCGCCCCATGCCTGCGATACAGATCGCCAACGAGCGCGCGGAGTCCGTGCCGCTGGATAGTTTCAAGGGCAAGTGGCTGCTGGTGACCGCGGATGGCGCGGCGTGCGACGAAGCCTGCGCCAAGAAGCTGTTCACCATCCGCCAGATCCGCGCGGGGCAGGGGCAGGACCGCGAGCGCATCGTGCCGGTATGGCTGATCAGCGACGACGGCGCTGTCGATTCCCGCCTGTCGGCCGCCTACAACGAGCCGTATGCCGGCGTGCGCTTCCTGCGCGCCAACCGTGAAGCCATGCAGAAATGGCTGCCGGCGCAACCGGGTGCCCGGATCGAGGACAGCCTGTTCCTGGTCGATCCGCTGGGCAACCTGATGATGCGCTTCCCCAAGGAGCCGGACCCCAAGAAGATGAGCTCCGACCTGAAGAAGCTGCTCAAGTACTCTCACATCGGTTGAGGCGCGCATGCTGCTCCAACTCGCCATCATCGGCGTCCTGATCGCGCTGTTCCCCTTGAGCTATGTGCTGGTCAAGGGGGATCGCAACAAGTACCGCAAGCTGGTCTGGATCACCGCCTTCCTGACGCTGGACCTGATCATGTTCGGCAGCTTTACGCGGCTGACCGACTCCGGCCTGGGCTGCCCCGACTGGCCGGGCTGCTATGGCCACTCCAACCCGCATGCGGCGCAGGAGCACATCCGCGCCGCCGAGACGGCCTTGCCCAGTGGGCCGGTGACCATTACCAAGGCGTGGATCGAAATGATCCACCGCTACTTCGCCATGGCGGTCGGCGTGCTGATCATCACGCTAATGGTGCTGGCCTGGGTCAAGCGGCGCGAGCTCAAGCAGTCGCCCTGGTTCGCCACCGGCGTGCTGCTGCTGGTGTGCGTGCAGGGCGCGTTCGGCGCCTTTACGGTCACGCTCAAGCTGCAGCCCATCATCGTGGTCACGCACCTGATGCTCGGCATGAGCCTGCTGGCGGCGTTGATCTGGCTGGGCTCGCGCAACGACCCGCCGCTGCGGGTCGCGCCGCAGGCGGCCGGGCTGCGCTGGCCGGCGCGCATTGCGCTGGCCTTGCTGGTGTTGCAGATCTTCCTGGGCGGCTGGGTGAGCACTAACTATGCGGTGCTGGCATGTACCGACTTTCCGCTGTGCAACGGCCAGCTCGTGCCGGACATGGACTTCCGTCACGGCTTCACGCTGTGGCGCCAGCTCGGCATGACCGCAGACGGCGATTACATTCCACACTCGGCCCTGGTAGCGATCCACTGGGTGCATCGCGGCTTTGCTCTTGTCGTGCTGGCTTTCCTGGCCTGGTTCGGCCTGCAGGCGCGCCGCCTTGGCGGCCTTGCGCGCAGCGCCGGCTGGCTGCTGGGCTTTCTCGCGCTGCAACTGGCCACCGGCCTTTCGAACATCGTGTTCGACTGGCCGCTGGGCGCCGCGGTGGCGCATAACGGCGGCGCGGCGGTCTTGCTGCTGCTCCTGGTTCGCCTCAACTACAATATAGGGCTCGCGGCCCGGTCCGCTGACATCGCTACCGACGTGCCGGCCGCCGCGCGCGCCACATGAAAGACAAGAACTCCTCAGTGGTTACAGCTACCCACACACATCCCCTCGGACGGGTTCGCCACCTGGTCCGCCAATACGCCGCCCTGACCAAGCCGCGGGTGACGCAGCTTGCCGTCTTCTGCGCCATCATCGGCATGTTCCTGGCCACGCCCGGCATGGTGCCGTGGCCGGTGCTGATCGGGGGCGCTGCCGGCATCTGGCTGTTGGCAGGTGCCGCTTTCGCCATTAACTGCCTGGTGGAGCAGAAGGTCGACGCGCTGATGCGCCGCACCGCATGGCGCCCGTCGGCCACCGGCGAGATCACCACCATCCAGACGCTGGTCTTCTCCGCGGTGCTGGGCGGGGCAGGGATGTGGCTGCTGCACGTCTACACCAACGACCTGACCATGTGGCTGACCGTGGCCACCTTCGTCGGCTACGCTGTGGTGTACACCATCCTGCTCAAGCCGGCCACGCCGCAGAACATCGTCATCGGCGGCCTGTCCGGCGCCATGCCGCCGGCGCTCGGCTGGGCGGCGGTCGCGGGCGACCTGCCGGCGGAAGCCTGGTTCCTGGTGCTGATCATCTTTACGTGGACGCCGCCGCACTTCTGGGCCCTGGCCCTGTATCGCCGCGCCGACTACGCCAAATCCGGCCTGCCGATGCTGCCGGTGACGCACGGCGAGCGCTTCACGCTGCTGCACATCCTGCTGTACACGCTGATCATGATCGCGGCCACGCTGCTGCCTTTTGTGTACGGCATGTGCGGCTATATCTACCTGGCGGCCGCGCTGGTCCTGGGGGGCGGTTTCCTGGCCTACTCGTGGAAGATGTATCGCAACTACTCGGACGCGCTGGCGCAACGCACCTTCCGCTTCTCGATCCTGTATCTCTCGCTGTTGTTCGCCGCGCTGCTGGTCGATCACTACTTCAAGTTCCTGCCGCAGGCCTGAGCGGGCCGGGCAGGCTTGCGGCATCTTGTCGCGGCATGCGCGCGTGGCGGCCCCGATCGGCGATACTGCGTGTCATCTGTTAATGTGACCTTGTCGCGTCCAGCCGCCTGCCGGGCGGTCCGGCCCGTCAACACCACCCGAACTCGCATGCCAAACCGCTTCCCTTCAGCCTTTCTCCCCACCTTCGCGACTTTCCGCCGGTTTTGCCTGCTGGCCCTGTGCTCGCTGCTGCTGGCGGCATGTGGTCAGCAGAAGGCTTCCTTCAAGAACGTCGATATCACCGGCGGCAGTGAGTTCGGCAAGGACTTCGTCCTCACCGACCACAACGGCAAGGTGCGCTCCATTGGCGACTTCAAGGGCAAGGCGGTAGTGATGTTCTTTGGCTATACGCATTGCCCGGACGTGTGCCCGACCACCATGGCCGAGCTCAAGGCGGTGATGGAGCAACTGGGTCCGGACGCCGACAAGGTGCAGGTACTGTTCGTCACGGTGGATCCGGAGCGCGATACGCAGGCTCTGCTGGCGCAGTATGTGCCGGCTTTCGATCCGCGCTTCCTGGGCATGCGCCCGGCCGACGATGCCGCGCTGCAGAAGGTTGCCAAGGACTTCAAGGTGTTCTACGCCAAGGTGCCGGGCACTTCGCCGAACAACTACACCATGGATCACTCGGCGGGCAGCTATGTGTTCGACCCGAGCGGCAAGCTGCGGCTGTTTATCCGCCACGGCCAGGGGCCGGAGCCGATCGTGCACGACCTCAAGCAGCTGCTGTCCTGAGGCGAGCCGCCGGCGCGAAACCGGCGGGAAAAATAAAACAGGGCCGGTCGCGAGACCGGCCCTGTTTATTTCTGGCGCGCTTGAGCTTGAGCTTCGGCCTTAGGCAAAGGCCTGCAGCGCACCCTTCATCTTCTTCATCGCCGCGGTTTCGATCTGGCGGATGCGTTCGGCGGAAACGCCGAATTCGTCAGCCAGTTCATGCAGCGTGGAGCCGCCCGAGCCGTCGTCGTTGACCTGCAGCCAGCGCGCCTCGATGATGCGGCGGCTACGGTCGTCGAGCTTGGACAGCGCTTCTTCCAGGCCTTGCACCTGCAGGCGGTCGTGGCGCTGGGCCTCGATCACGCGGGTCGGCTCGTTGTGGTTGTCGGCCAGGTAGGCGATGGGCGCGAAGTCTTCTTCGCCATCGTCGATCTGCCCTTCGAGCGCCAGGTCGCCGCCCGACAGGCGGGTTTCCATCTCCATCACTTCTTCCGGCTTGACGTTCAGCTCGCGCGCAACCGCGTCGATCTGTTCCGGCGTGAAGGTATGGGCGCCCTGCTTGTGGCTGCGCAGGTTGAAAAACAGCTTGCGCTGGGCCTTGGTGGTAGCCACCTTGACCATGCGCCAGTTCTTCAGCACGTATTCGTGGATCTCGGCCTTGATCCAATGCATGGCGTACGACACCAGCCGCACGCCCTGGTCCGGGTCGAAGCGCTTCACGGCCTTCATCAGGCCGATATTGCCTTCCTGGATCAGGTCTGCGTGGGGCAGGCCATAGCCGAGGTACTGGCGGGCGATGGACACCACCAGGCGCAGGTGCGACAGCACCATGCGGCGCGCCGCATCGACGGAGTCGTGCTCGCGCAACTCGCGCGCGAGCCGCTGCTCTTCCTCGGGGGTAAGCAGGGGAATACGGTGGACAGCCTGGATATAGCTGTCGATATTTCCCAGCGTTCCGGGAAAGGTCAGCGCAAACGTCCCGGCGCCCTGCGGCACCGTAGGCAGACGGTTGGTCATTTGGGTTTGGTCAGCAGATAAGACCGCGTTCACTCGATTGCTCCTTTCGCATTCCGGCGGGTGGGTTGCCCGCGTGCGCGGACCTTTTGGGGGGCTCGCACTGCATTGCAACACATATTAGCACTCAAGCCGGGGGACTGCTAAGTTCGAGTGACAATAGGGTTGATAGTTCCTGGTAATCGAATATTGCTTCTACATAGTGTTTTAAACCGACATCTTGCGTGATGTGGCGAGGGATGTGGCGAGGCCACTATCTCACGCGGGTGCGCCAACGATCGGACAATGATTAGAGGGCCGCTACTCCTGCCGGTTCTGTCGCCAGATGAGATGCTGTGTTTCGCTAGCAGCTACACTCTTTTCATTTATCTCAGTGGTGCTGCGCGCCAGCATCGACCAAACCGGGGAACATTCATGTCTGCTATCGAACACTTGCTCAAGCCGCATACCCGAGACCTCGGCGACTTTGCCGTGAGCCGCCTGCTGCCCGCCGCGGCAACCCAGACTGTCGGCCCATTCATCTTCTTCGACCACATGGGCCCGGTGGCCATGCCGCCGGGAGAGGGGGCGAATGTGCGCCCGCATCCGCATATCGGCCTAGCCACGGTCACCTACCTGTTCGAGGGCGAGATGCTTCACCACGACAGCCTGGGCAGCAAGCAGGTCATCAGGCCGGGCGACGTGAACTGGATGACGGCGGGCAGGGGCATCGCGCACTCGGAGCGCTCGCCCCAGGCCGCCCGCGATGCCGGGCCACGCCTGCACGGCATCCAGACCTGGGTGGCGCTGCCCAAGGAGCACGAGAACGTCGAGCCGTCCTTCCATCACCATCCGGCGGCGACGCTGCCCAAGCTGGAGCGCCCTGGCGTACGCATGACGGTGATTGCGGGCGATGCGTTTGGCGCCGAGGCGCCGGTGAAGGTGTTTGGCCGCACGCTCTATGTAGCCATTGAGCTCGAGGCGGGCGCCAGCCTGGAGATTCCGGCGGAGCATGCCGAGCGCGGCGTCTACCCGGTGGACGGCACCATCGCGCTGGACGGCGAGGTGCTGCCGGAGCGGCACCTGGCGGTGCTGGTGCCGGGCCAGCCGGTGACGTTGACGGCGCAGGTGGCGTCGCGCGTGATGTTGCTCGGCGGGGACCCGACCGACGGCCATCGCTTTATCTTCTGGAATTTCGTTGCCAGCACCAAGGAGGCGATCGAAGCGGCCTCCCAGCGCTGGGAGGATGACCAGTTCCCGCGAGTGCCGGGGGAAGACGACCGCATCCCCCTGCCCCAGCGCAAGCGCTGACCAGAGGCGCCCGCGCAGCCGGCCCGGCTCAGACCGGGCTGGCCCAGGCTACCCGCGTGCCTTGCTGCAGGCAGTCGCGGATGGCGTCGATCTGCGTGGCGATCGGGGCGGGCACGGGCAGCTTGCCGTCCAGCACGAGGCGGATCCAGGCCGCGGTCTGGTCCACGTCGCTGCCGGGCGGCAACTCCGGCACTTCCACGATGGAGCCGGAAGTCGGGTCGACCAAAGTACGCTGATGCCCGTCGTGCAGCCAGTCGATGCGGCTGTTGCGCCGGGCGTCCGCCACCACCTCGCCTTCGGTGCCGCGCGCCAGCAGCACATTGGCGGGCTCGCGCGAGAAATAGTCGGTCAGGGTTTCGCGGTACTCGGGGTGGGTGTAGCTATACAGCCGCAGCGCCTCGGCCGGGGAGTGCGCGCCCACCGGCTGCAGCATCTTGACCACCGTATGCGCGGAGTTGCGCAAGCCGATCTGCATGCGCTTGTCCAGCATCCGGGCCAGCGCCGGCGACAGCACGTCGATCGGCAGCACGGCCAGCGGGCCGGGCTGGGCGTCCTTGCTGCGCAGCTGGGATTCGGCCTGCGCCACGGAGCCGCAAGGCGCGATGCCCAGCGCCTCGAACAGCGAGATGCTGGTGACGCGCCCGTTGAACTGGCGGGAGCCGTGCACCAGCACCGGTATGCCCTCGCGCGCCAGCAGCAGCGCCAGCAGCGGCACCAGGTTGGGCTGCTTGCGCGCGCCGTTGTAGCTGGGGATGGACACCACGATGCGGTCCGCCGGGCCGGCCAGCGGCAGGCAATGCGCGTGTGCGGCATCGAGCATGCCGGCCAGCTCGTGCGGCGCCTCGCCCTTGATGCGATAGGCCATAAGCACCGCGCCCAGCTCGATATCGGCCACGCGACCCGCCAGCATGGCATCGAACAGCGCGTGGGCGTCTTCGCGCGGCAGCGCACGGGCGCCGTTGACGCCCCGGCCGATTTCCTTGATGTACTTCGCGGCAGCGAAAGCAGGGGCGGCGGGAGGCGCAGGGGAGGTGGGCGTGGTGGTCATGGCGGGTTGGGACTATGTGGTTTGAAGTCCATGATAGCGGAGCGAGCCGGCCGTGCCCATGACAGCCGCAACCCCGGCCCGGCTTCGCCCCCGGCGCCGTAGCGCCAGGCCCCTCATTGCACCGGCTCAGGCGGCTTCCTTCAGGGCGGGATTGCGCTGCTTGCGGTACAGGAAGTCCAGCACTGCCGTGCGGCATGCGTGGTAGTCCTTATCCCCGGCCAGCGCCATGCGCTCGCGCGGCCGTGGCAGGTCCACCTTCAGCACTTCGCCGATGGTGGCCGCGGGGCCGTTGGTCATCATGACGATGCGGTCGGCCAGCAACACCGCTTCATCCACGTCGTGGGTCACCATCACCACCGTGCTGCGCGTCTTCGCCACGATCTTGATCAGCTCGTCCTGCAGGTGCGCGCGGGTGAGCGCATCCAGCGCGCCAAAGGGCTCGTCCATCAGCAGCACCTTGGGCTCCATGGCCAGCGCCCTGGCGATGCCCACGCGCTGCTTCATGCCGCCCGAGATCTCCTGCGGATACTTGGCTTCGGCGTGGGTCAGGCCAACCATGGCCAGCGTGTCATGCGTGCGGGCCTTCAGTTGCGCCTTGCTTTCGCTGCCGCCGAACACGCGCTCCACGCCAAGGTAGACGTTGTCGAAACAGGTCAGCCAGGGCAGCAGCGAATGGTTCTGGAACACCACCGCCCGATCCGGGCCCGGGCCGGCGATTTCGCGCTCGGCGCAGATCAGCGCGCCGGCGCTGGGCCGGTCCAGCCCGGCCAGCAGGTTGAGCAAGGTGGACTTGCCGCAGCCCGAATGGCCAATCAGCGTAATGAACTCGCCGCTGGCGATGGTCAGGTTGACATCGCGCAGGGCCACGAACGGCCCCTTCTTGGTCTTGAAGGTCTGCCCGACATTCTCGATACGGACGAACTTTTCCATGAGGTTCTCCTTGGGTGCCAGGGCGCGGTAGCCGACTTGGCGTCTTGGCGGCTTAGTTGCCGTAGCTGAAGCGCTTGGCCAGGCTGAGCAGCGCGTATTCGAGCAGCAGCCCGACCACGCCGATGATGAAGATCGCGATGACGATGTGTTCCACCTTCAGGTTGTTCCACTCGTCCCATAGCCAGAAGCCGATGCCGGTGCCGCCAGTGAGCATTTCCGCGGCCACGATCACCAGCCACGCGGTGCCGATGGACAGCCGCACGCCGGTGAGCATGTACGGCAGCACGGCCGGCAGCAGCACGCGGGTGAACACCTTCCATTCGGACAGGTCGAGCACGCGCGCCACGTTCAGGTAGTCCTGCGGCACGCGGGTCACGCCCACGGCGGTATTGATCACCATCGGCCAGATCGAGCAGATGAAGATGGCCCAGATTGCCGCCGGGTTTGCGGACTTGAACAGCAGCAGGCCAATGGGCAGCCACGCCAGCGGCGAGACCGGGCGCAGCAGGCTGATGATGGGCGCCATCATGGCGTTGAGAAAGGCAAAGCGGCCCAGCGCGAAGCCGGCCGGGATGCCGATCAGCGCCGCCAGCCCGAAGCCTGCCGCCACGCGCGCCAGCGATGCCAGCACGTTCCAGCCGATGCCCTGGTCGTTGGGGCCGTTGCGGTAGAACGGGTCGGCGAACAGCGGCACGGCGGCATGCCAGGTGGCGGCCGGCGTGGGGATGGCGGGGATCATGGTGGCGATGCCGTGCCACATCAGCAGGAACAGCGCAAAGCCTGCTACGGGCGGTATCACCTTGAGCACGACGGCGGCGATGGCGTCGCGCCGCGCCGCGCGGCGCGCATCGGCTTGTGCTGCGAGCGCGCGGCGCTCGGCGCGCTCATGGGCTTGCTGGTCGCCAACCACGGCGAGCTCGGCGGTGGTGCCGGCATCTGCAGGGGCGGCTTGGTTGGCAGCATGCGGGGCCGGCTGGGCTAGTGCATTCACGTCAGGCTCCTTCAGGAGCCGGCGTGTCGCCACGCCGGCGTTCAAGCGGCAAACAAAATCGGAATCGCGCCAGGGCGCGTGCGCGTCAGGCCTTGATCTTGAAACCGTCGGCGTAGGCCTTCGGGTCCTTGCTGGCGTCCCATACCACGCCGTCGATCAGCTTCGCGGTGCGCAAGTCGCTCTTGGGCAGCGGCACCTGCGCCGCGGCGGCGCCCTGCTTGTAGATGTCGATGCGGTTGACCTTCTTCGCCACCTCCAGGTAGTCCGGATGCTCCTTGAGCAAGCCCCAGCGCTTTTGCTGCGTGAGGAACCACATGCCGTCGGAGAGGAAGGGATAGTTGGCGATGCCGTCCTGGTAGAACTTCATCGAGTCCGGGTCGTCCCAGGTCTTGCCCAGGCCGTTGCTGTAGCGGCCCAGCATGCGGTCCAGGATGATGTCCATGTCGGTGTTGACGTAGGACTTGGCGGCAATGGTCTCGGCGGTCTTGCGGCGGTTGGAGGCCGAAGCGTCGATGTACTTCGATGCGTCGAGCACGGCGGCAACCATCGCGCGCGCCGTGTTGGGATACTTCTGCACGAACTCGGCCGTAGTGCCCAGGGTCTTCTCCGGGTGGTCCTTCCAGATCGCCTGCGTGGTCTCCGCGGTAAAGCCGATCTTGTCGGCGATGGCGCGCGCCCCCCAGGGCTCGCCCACGCAGAAGCCGTCCATGTTGCCTACGCGCATGTTGGCCACCATCTGCGGCGGCGGCACGGTGATGGCCTTGGCGTCCTGCATCGGGTTGATCCCGTTGGCGGCCAGCCAGTAGTACAGCCACATGGCGTGGGTGCCGGTGGGGAAGGTCTGGGCGAAGGTGTACTCGCGCTTTTCCTTCATCATCAGCGCCTTCAGGCTGGCGCCGTCCTTGACGCCTTTCTCCGCGAGCTTGGACGACAGCGTGATGGCCTGGCCGTTGTGGTTCAGGTTCATCAGCACGGCCATATCCTTCTTGGGGCCGCCGATGCCAAGCTGCACGCCGTAGATCAGGCCGTAGAGCACATGTGCCGCATCGAGTTCGCCATTGACCAGCTTGTCGCGCACGCCGGCCCAGGAGGCTTCCTTGGTGGGCGTGATCTTGATGCCGTACTTCTTGTCGAAGCCGAGCGTGCCCGCCATCACGACCGAGGCGCAGTCCGTCAGCGGGATGAAGCCGATCCGTACCTCCGGCTTTTCCGGTGCGTCGGAGCCGGCTGCCCATGCGCCAGCGCGTACCAGGGGATCAACCAGGGTGATCACGCTGGCACCGGCGATGGTGGCCAGTGCGCGGCGCCGTCCGCTGCTGGCGGGCACCGCATCGGCGCCAGTGATGCTGGCGTCGGTGGCAACTGCTGAATGCAGCGGCTTGGTAATCTTCAGGCGAGAGGGCATTGACACGGCTCCAAATAAAAAGCGTCCTGAACTGCTCCGCTTTCGCCAGAAATGCGGGGGCAGGTCAGGACGCCGTTGTCCCGTGATGCGGCGCGGCCGTCGTTGGCGGCGCACATCGGTATGTGATCGGCCGTCGTTGGCCGATGCCTTGATTACGCAAGCGGCGTGCCAAGGGTGGAACGGGCTGTTGTCGGAATGGCAGAGCAGGAGCGAAGGGCGCAGGAGCCGGAAGCGGGCGAACGAAAGCTGCGCCGGTGCGGTGCCGGTGCGTGGGAGGTGTTCCTGTCGCGCCATCTTTGTGCATTGCACCAAGCGCGTGCGGGGCGTATCGAAACGCCAATGGGGCTGATTCGGGGCTTAACTCATCACATCGATGACCCGCCGCGCCGCCTCGACGAGCTTGATGCCGCGCTCCATCGCCATGCTGCGCAGCCGCTTGTAGGCCTCGTCCTCGGTCATGCCGCGCTCCTTCATCAGCAGGCCCTTGGCCCGCTCGACTTCCTTGCGCTCGGCCAGCTGCAGCCGCGTGGCATCGAGTTCGGCGCGCAGTTCCTGGTTCAGTTCGAAGCGCGCATAGGCCACGTCCAGCACGGTCTTCACGCGCTCGGCGCGCAGGCCGTCGACGATGTAGGCGGTGATGCCCGCCGTCAGCGCGGCCTTGATGCGCTGGGCGTCGTCATTGTCCGTGAAGAGCACGATGGGGCGCGGCGCATGCTGGGTCGACACGCACACATGCTCGACCGTATCGCGCGCGGCGGACTCCGAGGCGATGATGATCAGGTCCGGCTGCCGCGCGGCGATGGCGTCGGGCAGCCGCAGGTCGGCATCCACCGTTTCGATGTCGGTGAAGCCCGCCGATACAAGCCCGGCACGTATCGTCTCGATATTGAGCGGATCCTCGTCATGCGGATCGCGCACCAGCAAGATGCGCAGCGCGCGTGAACTCGCCGCGGCGGGCGCGGGGCTCGCCGGACTCGTCGGACTGGAAGGGGCTGGGGGGCGTCTGTTCATGGCGTCACTTGGAATCTCTCGTTGCATGCAAGATTCGCGCCGAGATGCTTTTAATTGTATTGCGGGGTTTCCCGGATTCAATGCCCAGTGCCATACGCGGCAGGAAACGCAGGTGTATGCTATTGCCCTGCTGCGCGGCGGGGGGGCGTCTGCTGGCGACGCCGCATGCCGGTGCGTAGCCTAAAACACAGTACACAAGTCTGGAGAGATGGATGACCGAATTCGTATTTGCCCCGCCGGCGCCCCATGGCGTGCCCGTGCGTGGCAGCAGCGCTCAGTTCCCGGTGCGCCGGGTTTACTGCGTGGGCCGCAACTATGCCGCCCATGCCCGTGAAATGGGTTCGGATCCGGATCGCGAGCCGCCGTTCTTCTTCTGCAAGCCCGCCGACGCCGTGAGCTATGTCGCCGACGGTACCGAAGGCACCTTCCCCTATCCCCAGGGCACCAGCAACTGCCACTACGAAGTGGAGCTGGTCGTTGCCATCGGCAAGGGCGGCAAGGACATCGCCGAGGCGGACGCCGCGAGCCACGTGTTTGGCTACGCGCTTGGTCTCGACATGACGCGCCGCGACCTGCAGAACGAATCGAAGAAGACTGGCCGCCCCTGGGAAACCGGCAAGGCCTTCGACAAGTCCGCCCCGATCGGCCCGATCGTGCCGGTGTCCGTCATCGGCCATCCGCAGAAGGGCGCGGTGACGCTGGCCGTCAACGGCGTCGAGAAGCAGCGCGGCGACCTGTCGGACCTGATCTGGTCGGTGCCCGAAATGGTGTCCTATCTCTCCAAGCTGTTCGAGCTGCAACCCGGCGACCTGATCTACAGCGGCACGCCAGAAGGCGTGGGCCCGGTGGTCAAGGGCGATGTCATGCTGTGCAAGATCGAAGGCGTGGGCGAGCTCACCGTCAAGGTAGTCTGAGCCCATGCTCAAGCTTTACAGCTACTTTCGCAGCTCCGCCTCGTACCGTGTGCGCATCGCCCTGCAGTTGAAGGGCCTGCCTTACGAGTACATGCCGGTCCATCTGTTGCGCGACGGCGGCCAGCAACTGCTGCCGGCCTACCGGGCGCTGAACCCCGATGCGCTGGTGCCGACCCTGCTGGATGACGATCATGTATTGATCCAGTCCGTGGCGATGGTCGAGTACCTCGACGAGACGCATCCCGAGCCGCCCCTGCTGCCGGGCAGCGCGCTCGACCGCGCCTACATCCGCGCCCTGGCGCTGGAGGTCGCGTGCGAGATCCATCCGCTGAACAACCTGCGCGTGCTGAAGTACATCAAGCACACGCTGGGCGTGGCGGAGGAGGCCAAGGACGCATGGTATCGCCACTGGGTCGAGCTGGGTTTCGAGTCGGTGAATACCAACCTTGTGCGCTCGGGCAAGGCAGGGCGCTTCTGCTTCGGCGATACGCCGACGCTGGCCGATATCTGCCTGGTGCCGCAGGTGTTCAACGCGCAGCGCTTCAATATCGACGTGGCCCGCTACCCGGCCATCGCCAAGGTGTTCGACTCCTGCATGGCGCTGCCCGCGTTCCGGCAAGCCGAGCCCAAGGCGCAGCCGGACGCTGAGTAAGCTGGCAGGCTAAGCCCCGGCAGTGCGCAAAAAGAAAAAGCCCCGCAAGCGATTGCGGGGCTTTTCTTCTGGTGGGCCGGTTTGCCGCTCAGCCGAGCAGCGCGTCGGCGAATTCCTCGGCATTGAAAGGCTGCAGGTCTTCGACCTTCTCGCCCACGCCGATGAAGTAGACCGGCACCGGGCGCTGGCGCGCGATCGCGGCCAGGATGCCGCCCTTGGCGGTGCCGTCGAGCTTGGTCACGATCAGCCCGGTCAGGCCCAGCGCGTCGTCGAACGCCTTGACCTGGGACAGCGCGTTCTGGCCGGTGTTGCCGTCGATCACCAGCAGCGACTCGTGCGGCGCGTTCGGCATCGCCTTGGCGATGACGCGCTTGACCTTCTTCAGCTCTTCCATCAGGTGCAGCTGCGTGGGCAGGCGGCCCGCGGTATCTGCCATCACGATATCGATGCTGCGTGCGCGTGCCGCGTTGACCGCGTCGAAGATCACCGCGGCCGGGTCGCCGCTCTCCTGCGAGACCACGGTGACGTTGTTGCGCTCGCCCCAGATGGTCAGCTGCTCGCGCGCGGCGGCGCGGAAGGTGTCGCCGGCGGCCAGCAGCACGGACTGGTCATAGCTCTGGAAGTGCTTGCACAGCTTGCCGATGCTGGTGGTCTTGCCGGCGCCGTTGACGCCCGAGATCATCATCACCAGCGGCTGCTCGCGGCCCAGTGACATGGTTTTCTCGAGCGGACGCAGCAGGTCGGTCAGTAGGTCGCGCAGCGCGGCCTTGACGCCTTCGGCGGTGTCGATGCGTTCGGTCTTGACGCGGCGCCGCAGGGCGCTCAGCAGGTGCTCGGTAGCCTCCACGCCGGCGTCGGCCATGATCAGGGCCGTTTCCAGGTCCTCGAACAGGTCTTCGTCGACCTTGACGCCAACGAACAGCGTGCCCAGGTTGCGGCTGGTCTTGGACAGCCCGGTGCGCAGGCGCTGCATCCAGCCGCGCCTGGCCTCGGCGGAGGCGGCCGGCGGCGGGGTCAGCACCAGTTCCTCGGCAGCGGCCGCAGGCACGCTCTGGACCGGCTCGATGGGGGTTGTCGGGACGGAAACGACGGCGGCCGGGGCAGGCCCGGCCGTGGGAATGGGGGTTGGCGCGCTGGCGGGCGCCGCGGCCGGTGTGGCGGCGGGCGCCGGGCTTTGCACCTCGGGCGGCGCACCGGCCGGTTCGGCCTTGCGCTTCTTCCAGAAACTAAACATTGGGAAAGGGGTCAATACCCCGGTAGAATCAATCGCCAAAATTCTAGCAGACGGGGTCGCATGAACCATTGTGCTGTCAGGTCCAGGTCGGGCGCCGCCCGTACCGCTTCGCATCTTGCCGGCGCCGGCGCTGTTCGCCCGGCCGCTTTCTCCCGGCGCCTTGTTCCCACCCTTTTGTTGATCGCGATGCCCTGGTTCGGCGCTGCCTATGCGCAGACCGCCGTGGTGGCGCCGCCGTTGCCGAGCGGCCAGGCAACCGCGGCGCAAACTGCCGCGGCGCAGGCCGATACCACCGAGTTCAAGCTGTCCAACGGCATGCGGGTAATCGTCAAGGAAGACCATCGCGCGCCCACCGTAGCCCACCAGATCTGGTATCGCGCGGGCGGCGTGGACGAGGTCAGCGGCACCACGGGCGTGGCGCACATGCTTGAACACATGATGTTCAAGGGTACACCAAAGGTCGGCCCGGGGGAGTTTTCCAAGCAGATCGCGGCATTGGGCGGGCGCGAGAACGCCATGACCAACCGCGATTTCACGCTCTACTACCAGCAGATCAGCAAGCAGTACCTGCCGAAGATGATGGAGCTGGAAGCCGACCGCATGGCCAATCTCATCATCAAGAAGGATGAGTTCGACCGGGAAATGAAGGTCGTGACGGAAGAGCGGCGCCTGCGCACGGACGACTCCGCGCGCGGCACCGTCTATGAGCAGTTGCTGGCCACCGTCTACACCGCCGCGCCCTACCGGCATCCCGTGATCGGCTGGCCGGACGACCTGGTCAACATGCGCGTGGAAGACGTGCAGGCCTGGTACAAGAACTGGTACGTGCCGGACAACGCGCTGCTGGTGGTGACGGGCGACGTCACGGCGGCCGAGGTCAAGGCGCTGGCGGAGCGCACCTACGGCAAGCTCAAGGCCCGCCCGCTGCCGCTGCGCAAGAACCAGCTTGAGCCCGCGCAAAAGGGCATCAAGCGGATCTGGGTCAAGGCCCCGGCCGAGAACCCCTACGTGGTGATGGCGTACAAGGTGCCGCGCCTGCACGATGTCGAGAAGGACGTCGATCCCTACGCGCTGGAAGTCCTCTCCGCCGTGCTCAATGGCTACGACAACGCCCGCCTGACGCGCGACCTGGTGCGCAAGCGCCGCATCGCCGACGACGTCAACGTGGGCTACGACAGCATCAACCGCGGCGAGTCCCTGATGGTGCTCGACGGCACGCCGGCCACGGGCCACACCACCGAGGAGATCGAGCGCGCGCTGCGCGACGAGATCGCCCGCATTGCGCGCGAAGGCGTCTCGCCCGAAGAGCTCAAGCGGGTCAAGGCGCAGGTGGTGGCGGCGCAGATCTACAAGCGCGACTCGGTGTTCGGGCAAGGCATGGAGATCGGCGTGGCCGAGATCGCCGGCATTTCCTGGCGCCAGATTGACCGCATGCTCGACAAGATCAAGGCCGTCACGCCGGAGCAGGTGCAGGCGGTGGCTGGCAAGTACTTCAACGACGATAACCTGACCGTGGCAACCCTGCTGCCGCAGCCGATCGACCCGAACAAGGCAAAGGCTCCGGCCGCCGCCGACTCGCTCCGCTGAGCTCTCTAGAGGACAGGACCCATGATGCCCCTCTTTGCCCCGACGATCCCGTCGCCACGCCTGTTGCGTCGCCTGGCAGGCGCGGCTTGCGGTGCGCTTGCCCTGATCGCCTCGCAGGCCGCGCTGGCTGCGATCCCGATCGAGCAGTGGACCACCTCCACCGGCGCCCGCGTGTATTTCGTGCGCAGCCCGTCCATCCCCATGCTCGACGTCAATATGGATTTTGACGCCGGCAGCCGCTACGACCCGGCCGGCAAGGCCGGCCTTGCCACGCTCGCCTCGGCTCTGCTCGACAAGGGCGCGGCCGCGCAGGATGGCCAGCCGGCCCGCAATGAAGCACAGGTGGCCGACGCCTTCGCCGACACCGGTGCCGACTTCGGCGGCGCCGCCAGCAGCGATCGCGGCGGCGTCGGCCTGCGCACGCTGACCTCCGAGCCGGAACTCAGCCAGTCGCTCGCGCTGGCCGGGCAGTTGATCAAGGCGCCGGCCTACCCGGATGCCGTGGTGGCGCGCGAAAAGCAACGCCTGATCACCGCCATCCGCGAGGCCGACACCAAGCCCGGCGTGATCGCCGACAAGATGGTGTCGCGCGCGATCTATCCATCGCATCCGTATGGCGTGTCGCCGACCGTGGCCAGTGTCGAGTCGATCACGCGGGCCGATATCGAGCGCTTCTGGCGAGATAATTTCGCCGCGTCGCGCGCCGTCGTGACGCTGATCGGCGCCATCGACCGCAAGCAGGCCGAGACCATCGCCGAGCAACTGACGCGCGGCCTGCCAGCTGGCGCCACGCCGTCCACGATGCCTCCCGTGCAGCTCAAGATCCCGGCCAGCGAGCAGCGCGTGCCGCATCCGGCGCAGCAGGCTACGGTAGCAATCAGCCAGCCCGCCATCGCGCGTGGCGATCCCGACTACTTTGCCCTGCTGGTGGGCAACTACGTGCTTGGCGGCGGCGGCTTCAGCTCGCGCCTGACCGATGAGGTGCGGGAAAAGCGGGGCCTGACCTACGGCGTCGACAGCTACTTCGCGCCGGCCAAGCAGGCAGGGCCCTTCGGCATCAGCCTGCAGACCAAGAAGGCGCAGACCAACGAAGCCCTGGCGCTGGTGCGCAAGGTGCTGGCGCAGTACGTGGCGGAAGGCCCCACCGACACCGAACTGAAGGCCGCCAAGGACAATCTGGTCAACGGCTTCCCGCTGCGCATCGACAGCAACCGCAAGCTGCTGACCAATGTGGCCAATATCGGCTGGTACCGGCTGCCGCTGGATTACCTTGACACCTGGACCGCGCAGATCGGCAAGGTCACCCGTACCCAGGTCCGCGAAGCCTTCCAGCGCCACGTGTTCCCGGACGCCATGGCGACCGTCATCGTGGGTGGACCGGAATAGCGAAGTGACAGGCGCCGGCGCCGGGGGGCGTTCCCGGCGCTTGCGCTTTTCCGCGCCACAGGCTCTACAATCACGGCATGAATTCGCGTACCCGATCTCCCTCGCCCGCCGCCAGCGGGCGATCCCCATCCTCCTCGCCGTGGCAGTCTCCTGCCCAGGTCCGTATCATTGGCGGCAAGTGGAAGCGCACGCCACTGCCCGTGCTCGACGCCGAAGGCCTGCGTCCCACCCCTGACCGCGTGCGTGAGACCCTGTTCAACTGGCTGGGGCAGGACATGTCCGGGCTGGCGTGCCTCGATCTGTTTGCCGGCTCCGGCGCACTGGGTTTCGAGGCCGCCTCCCGAGGTGCCCAGCAGGTCACCATGGTCGAAGCCAATCCGCGCGTGGCCAAGCAACTGCGGGACAACCAGTACCGGCTCGACGCCCAGCAGATCCGGGTGGTGCAAGGTGACGCATTCGCTACGGCGGCGCAGATGCCGTCGGCCAGCTTCGACGTGGTGTTCCTCGATCCGCCCTTTGCCGAAGACTGGCTTGGCCCCGCGCTGGAGCATGCGGCGCGGCTGTCACGTCCAGGCGGCGCCGTGTATGTGGAAACGGATCGCGCCCTGAGCGGCCCCGACGCCCCAGTGCCCGCGGCGCTGGAGATCGTGCGGCATGCGCGGGCCGGCGCGGTGCATTTCCATTTGCTGCAGCACAGGAACCTTTGAACACGGGATGGCCGCGAGCATTGTGACCGGCCACCCGCACGCAAAATGCGGCAGCGCGGCGAAACCGTAATGTGGCGGCTTGCAAGTGCCGCGTTTAGAGTTACACTACGCCGCTGTCGCCAACGCTCGTCACGCAGCCTTGGCTCCAGCCCTCACCATAGTGGGCGGGGTCGATCGGTCCATCCAGGGCCGGCAGCGGGCAGAACAAGGAGGAAGCATGGTCGTCGCGGTCTATCCCGGCACTTTCGATCCAATGACCCGGGGCCACGAGGATCTGGTGCGCAGAGCATCCAACATCTTCGATGAGCTCGTGGTCGGCGTGGCGCATAGCCCGAACAAGCGCCCGTTCTTTTCGCTGGAAGAGCGCATAGGCATCGCCCGTGAAGTCCTGGGCCACTATCCCAATGTGCGCGTCGAAGGTTTCTCCGGCCTGCTCAAGGATTTTGTCCGCAAGAACAACGCGCGCGTGATCGTGCGGGGTTTGCGCGCGGTCTCCGACTTCGAGTACGAGTTCCAGATGGCGGGCATGAACCGCTACCTGCTGCCGGACGTGGAAACCATGTTCCTGACGCCGTCCGACCAGTACCAGTTCATCTCCGGCACGTTCGTGCGCGAGATCGCGGTGCTTGGCGGGGATGTCAGCAAATTTGTATTTCCCTCGGTCGAACGCTGGCTCGCGGAGAAGATCAGCAGCAAAGCGGAATAAAATAGAGTCTTGCGACATGTCAGGCGCGGCCAGTCGGGCGCGGGGCATGTCGGGTTTAAAGGAAACGCCATGGCACTATTGATCACCGACGACTGCATCAATTGCGACGTTTGTGAGCCGGAGTGCCCAAACGAAGCCATTTCGATGGGGCCCGAGATCTATGAGATCGACCCCAACAAATGTACCGAATGCGTCGGGCACTTCGACGAGCCGCAATGCCAGCAGGTTTGCCCTGTGGCTTGCATCCCGCACGATCCCAACCGGATTGAGACGCGCGAGATCCTGATGGATCGCTACCGGCTCCTTACGGCGGCCAAACGGGTAGCCTGAGCCGCAACTGCGGCTTGCAGCACAAACGCTCGCAGCACAAAAAAGCCCCATTACCTTCAAGGTGGTGGGGCTTTTCTATTTGCGCGCGCGTTCAGCGGTTCGTATGCAATTCCAGCATGGCACGCTCGGACTCGCCTTTGGCCAGTAGCCCAAGCGGTGCGATGCTGCGGTCGATCGCCTCGTCGATGGCCTGCTGTTCCTCGCGGCGCGGCGGCTTCAGCACAAAATTGATCACATCCTCGCGCTCGCCGGCACCACTCGCCGAATTGCGCGGATGGCCGACGCCAATGCGCAGGCGCCAGTACTCCTGGGTGGTCAGGTGCGCTGAAATATCCTTGAGGCCATTGTGGCCGCCCGCGCCGCCGCCACGCTTGAGCTTGACGGTGCCGGACGGCAGGTCCATCTCATCATGGGCCACCAGGATCTCGTCCGGCAGGATCTTGTAGAAGCGCGCGAGCGACACCACCGACAGCCCGGAGCGGTTCATGAAGGTGGACGGCTTGAGCAGCCAGATCTCCTGGTCCCACAGCCTGGCGCGCGCGGCCAACCCGTGGAAGCGGCCTTCCACGCGCAGGGTGACGCCCCCCATGCGGGCCAGCTGGTCGACCAGCCAGAAGCCGGCATTGTGGCGTGTGGCTTCGTATTCCGCCCCGGGGTTTCCGAGGCCGACGATGAGTTTGATCATGCGTTGCACTACTTGGTTGATGGGGCTCGGCGCACGATGCGCGGGGCGGCTGGCAACTGCTTGGCTAACTGCTTGGCTGCAACTGCAACTGCAACTGCAACTGCAACTGCAACTGCAAAGTCAAAATCAACTGCAGTTTCACCACCCCTGCGGGGCGGCGACCTACTTTCTTGTCTTGCCAAGAAAGTAGGCAAAGAAGGCGCGCCGGATGGGGCGACACCCCCTCGTGGTCAGGCAAAAAAGAGCGGCC
>NZ_BAAILO010000211.1:56230-106271 GCF_054589115.1 Cupriavidus sp. 8B
CGAGGCGCCCCATACGGCAACTAACACCGCCACGGCTCGCTTCGCATCGCGGCTGGGTTTGGCCGCAAGCGGGCCAAACAGGAAATCTGCGGTTCGCGGGTGTGCCGGCAGAGGCAAGCATACGCGATCCTCGGCACGAAAAAAAACCGCCGGACGCGCCGGCGGTTTTTTCTTGCGGCTGCGAGAGCCGTCCCGTCGCACAACCCGAAGGCTGCGTTCAGGGTACTCAGGCAGCAGGCGTTTCGCCTTCGGCGGCTTCCGACACGCCACCGGCCGGCAGCGAGATGCTGGCGATAGTGGGGTTTTCGTCACCGTGGGTGATGGCGCTCACGCCCTTCGGCAGCTTCACGTCGGACAGGTGCAGGGTCTGGCCCAGTTCTGCATTGCCCAGGTCCACTTCGATGAACTCAGGCAGGTCGGCCGGCAGGCACGACACTTCCAGTTCGTTCAGGATGTGGTTGACGATGCCATGGCCCAGCTTCACGCCCGGGGCGTTTTCCTGGTTCATGAAGTGCAGCGGCACCTTGACGTGGATCTTGTCGGTGGCCGACACGCGTTGGAAGTCAACGTGCAGGACCAGCGGCTTGAACGGGTGCATCTGGAAAGCGCGCAGCAGGGCCTTCTCAGCCTTGCCTTCCACTTCGAGGTCGAGAATCGACGAGTGGAATGCTTCTTTCTTCAGCGCGTGGAACAGCGCGTTGTGATCGAGTTCGATCATCTTGGGCTCGGCTGCGCCGCCATAGATGATGCCGGGGGTCTTGCCGGCGTTGCGCAGGCGGCGGCTCGCACCCGTTCCCTGTACGCTACGCTCGAAGGCTACTACTTTCATGATGACTCCAAATGTAAGAGGGCTGTCCGCGACCAGACAGCCCGATGAACCCCGCCACGTGCCGTAATCGGGGTCTTACCCCCAAAAAAACAGCCGCAAACGCGGTAAAGCCTTGAATTCTATCAGGAATCGGCAAACAGCGACATGATCGAGTCGCCCTTGACGATCCGGGTAAAGGTCTCTGCCAGCAGCGATGCGGTCGAGAGCTGGCGAATCTTGCCGGACTGGATGGCATCGTCGCGCAGCGGAATCGTGTCGCATACCACCACTTCATCCAGTTCGGAGTCGGCGATGCGGGCAGCCGCGCCGCCGGACAGGACCGGATGGGTACAGTAAGCGAATACCTTCAGCGCGCCGCGTTCCTTGAGCACCTGGGCAGCCTTGCACAGGGTGCCGCCGGTGTCGATCATGTCATCCATGATCACGCAGTTGCGGCCGTCGACTTCACCGATGATGTTCATCACTTCGGCCACATTGGCCTTGGGGCGACGCTTGTCGATGATGGCCAGGTCGCAGTTCAGCTGCTTGGCCAGCGCACGGGCGCGCACCACGCCGCCGACGTCGGGCGAGACCACCAGCAGATTGCCGTAGTTCTTCTCGCGCAGGTCGCCCAGCAGAACCGGGGAGGCGTAGATGTTATCAACCGGGATATCGAAGAAGCCCTGGATCTGGTCGGCGTGGAGGTCCATGGTCAGGACCCGCTCGACGCCGGCAACTTCCAGCATGTTGGCTACCACCTTGGCCGAGATCGCGACGCGCGCCGAACGCGGGCGGCGATCCTGGCGGGCATAGCCGAAGTAGGGCATGGCGGCGGTGATGCTGCGTGCCGAGGCGCGCTTGAGCGCATCGACCATCACCATCAGTTCCATCAGGTTGTCGTTGGTCGGCGCGCAGGTGGACTGCAGCACGATGACGTGCTTGCCGCGAACATTTTCCTGGATTTCAACTTGGACTTCGCCGTCGGAGAACCGGCCGACCTGGGCTTTCCCGAGCGGGATGCCGAGGTGCTGCACGACAGCCTCCGCGAGTTTGGGGTTGGCGTTGCCGGTAAAAACCATCAAGCCTTCGCTGCTCATTCGGTGCACCTGTCTTGCTGCTGGAGGGGGAACGATTGCTGCCGGCTAGTGCCGGCAGCTTTTCGTGCAGGTCCATTAGGACACTGTAGGATGTAATGGCAGGGGAAGAAGGATTCGAACCTTCGAATGCCGGAATCAAAATCCGGTGCCTTGACCAACTTGGCGACTCCCCTACACAACCGGGTACGTCCATCGTCACATTCAACTGCCTGCGACGCCGAACGAAAAACTTTTATGCGAGCGTTGCGAGTGGGTGTTGCGATAAACTCTTCGCACACCTGCCATCCCATTCGGGAGGCAACCGGTCTAGTACCTGCTGCGCAGTTTGCTCGTCGTTAAATCGGGCAAACACGCAGGCTCCGGAACCGGTCATCCTTGCATGTGGACTGTACTGTCTCAACCATTCAAGGGCTCGGGCAACTTCGCCGAACTTCACTGTTGCTATCGCTTCCAGGTCGTTGCGACCGAAACCGAACTTGTTTGTGCATCCAGTGAAGTCCGCTATTATGGTGATCGCTGTATCCCTTGTCAAGCGCTTGTCCGAAAAAATTGCCACGGTCGGAACATGCTGGCGCGGATGGATGATCACGAACCAACTGTCGGGCAATTCGACCGTCGTCAGCTCCTCGCCAATCCCTTGCGCGAACGCGTTTTCTCCATGCACGAAGAACGGCACGTCGGCACCTAGCGCAAGGCCGATGCGCTTGAGCTCGTCGCGGCTCAGCCCCAGCCCCCACAGATGATTCAGCGCCAGCAGCGTGGTCGCCGCATCCGAAGATCCGCCGCCGATGCCGCCGCCCATCGGCAGCCGCTTGGCAATGGCGATGTCCGCGCCAAAGCCGGTGCCGCTAGCCTGCTGCAAGGCCCGAGCGGCACGCACGATGAGGTCGCTCTCCACCGGCACGCCCGGCACGTCGCTGATGCGCTCGATGCGGCCATCGTCGCGGCGGCAAAAATCCAGCGTGTCGCTCCAGTCCACCAGTTGGAAAACCGTCTGCAGCGTGTGGTAGCCGTCCGCGCGGCGTCCGGTCACATGCAGGAAGAGATTCAGCTTGGCGGGCGCCGGGCAGTTGCGCAGCTCCGGCGGCGGCAGGGGGCGGGCCGTACTCATTGTGCTTGCTCCGGATCGATGACGAGGCGTACCGAGAGCGGGTTGGCTTCGCCGTCGCGTGCCAGGTCGATGCGGCGCGGGCGCGCCGCGGCCGCGGTGGATGGTGTGGATGGCGTCGTGGGCGAGGCTTCCTGCCACGCTACGTAGCGTACGGTCCAGCCGTTCTGCGCCAGGGTAGCCAGGCGTCCGCTGTCGTCGCGCGTGGTGCGCGCCGGGCTGCCGGGCGCGGGGCGGGCGTGCAGCCAGTCGCGCAGGCCCGCCACCGGCAGCGAGAAGCCAAGCGCTTCTTCCAGCAAGGTGTCGACCTCGGGCGCGTTGCGCGGTGCCTGGTTGGGCAGGTCGAGCGTGGCGCCCGAAGGCGTGGAAGTGACCACGGCCAGGGTCTGGCCCAGCGGCGAGATCAGGTCCAGGCGCACATTGCGGCCTTGCTCATGCCATTGGAAGCTGCCCTGCACGCCTTCATCGCGGCCGTAGCGCACGTAGTTGGCGGCGAAACGGCCGCTGAGCTCGCGTGGCTGGGCGGTCTCGCCAGCGTCGAACTGCCGCGTGGGCGTGATGCTGGCGCAGGCGGCGAGCCATAGGGGGGCGCTCAGGCAGAGCAGGGCAAGGCGTCGGGATGTGGGCATGGCGTTTGGCGTGCGCGCCGGCGCCGCCGGGCGCCGGGCTGCCGGCCCGGCGCGAGGGCCGGGCGGCGGATGATTGCGGGTGATCTGTTTGCTGCGTGACGGCTGCGGACGGCAGGGTGCTACTTGGACAGCGCGGAGAGCGGCACGTTGTAGCGGCGCAGGGTGTCGATCAGGATGACGTTATCCGGCTCGATTTTGGCGGCTTCGGTCCAGGTCTTGCGGGCTTCGTCCTGCTGGCCGAGTTGCCACAGCACCTCGCCGAGGTGGGCACCGATTTCGGCCTCGGGCGCCTTGGCGTAAGCGTTGCGCAGCAGTTCGGCGGCCGGCTGCAACTGGCCCAGGCGGAATTTGACCCAGGCCAGGCTATCCATGATGTAGGGATCGTCCGGGCCCAGCGCGGAGGCCTTTTCCAGCAGCTTGAGGGCCTCGGGCAGGCGCACGTTGCGGTCCGCAAGCGAATAGCCCAGCGCGTTATAGCCTTGCTTGGCTTCCGGCTGCATGGCGATCACGCGGCGCAGCAGCTTTTCCATGCTGTCGTAGCGCTTCTCGCGCTCATCGAGCATGGCGAGCTCATAGACCCAGTCCGAGTTGTCCGGCTCCGCCGCGGCGCGTTCCTCCAGCACCTTGCGGGCGCGGTCATAGGACTTGGCGTCGATCAGCATGCCGACTTCGGCCTGGCGGATCGCGGTCATGCGCTGCGCGCGCTGGTCGGGCTCGGGAATATCCTCGGCATCGGCCAGCATGTCGTTGAATACCGCCTGGGCGTCGTCGAGCTTGCCCATGCGGCCCAGCAACTGCGCGCGCTTGACGGCTGCCGCCGGCGCGAGCCGGGCGTCGTCGATGCGGTCGAGCCAGGCCACGGCCGCCGGATAGTCCTTCTTTTCCTCGGCGATCTGCGCCAGGTACTGGTAGGCGATATCCGGGCTGGCCGCCGGCACTTGCTCGGCGAGCTGCAGGTACTCCTTCAGGTACAGCTCGGCTTCGTCATAGCGCTTGGACTGCAGGCTGGTGAGGCCGAGGGCGAGCGGCACGCGCGGATCCTTCGGCGCGATCGTGCGCAGCGTCTCGAACTCCGAGCGCGCGGCTTGCAGGTCGTTTTGCTGCAGGTAGAGGCGGGCCAGCGTGATGTGCCCGTTGACCGAGGCCGGGGCCTTGTTGACGAACGCCTTCAGCCCGGCAATGGCCTGGTCCGGCGCGCTGTCGGCACGCAGCTCGGCGGCCATCAGCGCAGCGGCTTCGAAGTCGGGGCGGATCTTCTGGGCCTCGTCGAGCTCGGCCAGGGCGCCGGGAATGTCGTTGGCGGTTTCCTTGGCGCGGGCGAGGGCAAGGTGGGCCTCGGCCGACTTCAGGTCGTTGGCCACCAGGCGCTGCAGCAGCGCGGCGGCCCCGGCCGGATCGCTGGTGCGCGAAAGCTGTTGCTGCATCTGCAGGATGGCCTCCGGCCGGTGGCTCGGCGGCACGCCATTGAGCTGCAGGGCCAGCAGGGGCTCGGCTTCGTCCCATCGGCCGCTCAGGACCAGCAGGGTCGACAGCACTTGCCGCGCACCGGCGGAGGTCGGCGCAAGCTCGGTCCACAGCCGCGCGCCGTCAAGCGCTTGCTGGGCGCTGCGGGCATTGAATGCGATCTCGGTGGCTCGCTGCGCAAAGCGCGGGTCGCGCGTATTGCGGGCCAGCTCAACGTACGTCTGGTAAGCGGGGCCAACCACGCCGCGCTGGGTGGAGATTTCCGCGGCCAGCACCCGGTAGAGGATGTCCGCGGTCAGCGGCACCGCCGGCAGGGGCATCTTCGGCGGCATCGGGTTCGAGCGGATTGGCGTGGTGGCCTCCGCGGCGACCTTCATCGCGGGCTTGCCGTCCGCGGACGCGGCATGGCTGGCGAGCGGCGCCAGCGCGCAGACTGCTACCGCGGCCGCAGCCGTGGCCGCGAGCCTGTGACGCAGCGGCCGCCGGGGAGAAATAAATTGAGCGGTGGTCATCGGGGTACGGTCCAGGCGGTCCGACATGTGGGTGGGTACTCCAGCACTCAAAGGCGATGGGGAAGGTAAAGGCATTGTAGCCTGCCGCTACAATGCTTTGCTTATCCGCATGGCACTAGCACGGCTGGGGTCTCTGGCGGTTTGAGTGGCACAAAAGGGAGAGGTTCGATGCCTGAGTTGCCCGAGGTCGAAGTGACCCGGCGCGGCTTGCTGCCGCATGTGGTTGGGCGGCGCATTGCCGAAGTGGTGGTGCGCCATCGCGGCCTGCGCTGGCCGGTCGAGCCGGACCTGGAGTCGCAGCTGGCCGGGCGGGTGATCGCGCGCATCGAGCGGCGTGGCAAGTACCTGCTGCTGGAGTGCGTGCGCCCGGACGGGGAGGCCCCCGGATGGCTGCTGATCCACCTTGGCATGACCGGCACGTTGCGGGTGCTGCCGCAGGCGCCGCCGCCGGGCACGCACGATCACCTTGACCTGGTCCTCGCCGACCCGGACGGCCCGGGGGATACGCGGTCCGGCGCCGGCACTGGACTAGTGCTGCGCTTCCGCGATCCGCGGCGCTTTGGCGCGGTGCTGTGGAGCCTGCTCGAAGAGTCGCAATTGCCGACCCATCCGCTGCTGAGCAAGCTTGGCATCGAGCCTTTCGACCCACGCTTCGACGGGGCCTGGCTCTACCGGCTGGGACGTGGGCGCAGCGCGGCCATCAAGACCGTGCTTCTTGCCGGCGACATCGTGGTGGGCGTGGGCAATATCTATGCGTCGGAAAGCCTGTTTGCCGCTGGCATCCGCCCCACCACGCCGGCCGGGCGCTTGTCCCTGGCGCGTTGCGAGCGCCTTGCCGAGGCCGTGCGCGACACGCTGGCCCGCGCGATCGAGCGCGGCGGCAGCACCTTGCGCGACTTTGTCGGCAGCGATGGCAGCAGTGGCTATTTCCAGCTGGATTGCGCCGTGTACGACCGCGCCGGCCATCCATGCCGGGTCTGCGGCACCACCATCCGGCAGATCGTCCAGGGGCAGCGCTCGACGTTCTATTGCCCGACCTGCCAACGCTGAGTCCGGCGGGGGCGTGCCGGTGGCTCTCGTGCCGCAGCCCGCACGAGAGTGACGATTGCCTATCTTCCCGCGAATGTGGTGCCAACCCGATGGCCCGGCGCAACAGGAGAGGCGGCGGGCGGCTCGAATTTCACAAAAGTCCGCCGTAAACCTGTATCTTGAAGAACGTAAAAAAGTGTTACAAAGACACCATGTCACCGCCCGGGTGCCGGCCATCGGACATCAAGATGCCAGGCCTGCAGCGCCGTCGCGGGGGCTTTTCGCCAAGCCGATCCCAGTGCCAATGACAACCCTCGCCCTTCAATTCGAACAATACGGCGCCTGGAGAACCGGGGTACTCAACTCCCTGGCCGAATTCCGCTCCTGGCTCCAGCAGCACGATCTCTACGACGCCCAGGCCGACGAACGCGTCCAGCGCATCCAGGGCGTGCTCAAGAGCGACCGGCTCAAGGTGGCGTTCATCGCGGAGTTCTCGCGGGGCAAGAGCGAGCTGATCAACGCAATCTTCTTTGCCGACTACGGCCGTCGCATCCTGCCGTCTTCCGCCGGGCGCACCACGATGTGCCCGACCGAGCTGCGCTACGACGAAGCCGAGGCACCGTGCATCCGGCTGCTGCCGATCGAGACGCGCCTGCAGGAAGCTTCCACCGCCGATTTCCTTGACGTCGACGCGCACTGGCATACGGTGCCGCTCGACCCCTCGTCGCCCGACGGCATGCTGGATGCGTTCCGGCATGTGGTCGAGACCAACCGCGTCACGCGCGAGATGGCCGAGTCGCTCGGCCTGTACAACGAGAACGATCCCGACGCCGCCTACGCGCTCGATGCCGACGGCATGGTCGAGATTTCCCGCTGGCGCCACGCGGTCATCAACTTCCCGCATCCGCTGCTGCGCCAGGGCCTGGTCATCCTCGATACGCCTGGCCTCAACGCGATCGGCACCGAGCCCGAGCTGACGCTGCGCCTGATCCCGGACGCGCATGTCGTTGTGTTCATGCTGGCGGCCGACGCCGGCGTGACCAAGAGCGACCTCGACCTCTGGCGCAGCCATGTGAGCGCAGGCCACCGCAAGGGCTGCCTGGCCGTGTTGAACAAGATCGATGGCCTGTGGGACCCGCTCAAGTCGCCCGCCGAGACCGCGGCCGAGATCACGCGCCAGGTCACAACCAGCGCCCATGTGCTGGGCATCGACGAGTCGCGCGTCTATCCGGTGTCGGCGCAGAAGGGCCTGGTGGCCAAGGTCACTAACGACGCCGACCTGCTGGCGCGCAGCGGCCTGCCGCAATTCGAGCACGTGCTGTCGGACCAGCTGATCCCGCAGCGGCGCGAGATCGTCGCCGACCAGGTGCAGCGCTCGGTGGAGGAGATGGCACGCGGCGCGCAGCAACTGCTGCAAAGCCGCCGCCGCAGCATCGTCGAGCAGTTGTTCGAGCTGCGCGGCCTGCGCGGCAAGAACCACGCGATGGTCAAGCACATGCTGATGCGCGTGCAGTCCGAGAAGGAAGAGTTCGAGCAGAGCATCGCCAAGTTCCAGGCGCTGCGGCTGGTATTCGGGCGCCATAGCGCCGACATCATCAAGAGCCTGCAGCTGCGCGACGTGCGCCGCACCATGCGCGAGCGCCGCGAGCAGATGAAGGAGCGTTTCTTCTCGCGCGGCATGCGCGAGGACATGGACGCCTTGTTCACGCGGCTTGGCGAACTGGTCAGCGAGGCGGACCAGAAGATCGCCCAGCTCCACCAGCTCACCGACAGCATGTACCGCCGCTTCAATGCCGAGCATGGCTTTACGCTGCCCGCGCCGATCCAGTTCGTCACCGCGCGCTACGTCAGCGAACTGCAGCAGACGCTGGCGCTGGCCCACACGCACTTCGGTGCCATGAACATGCTCACGCGCACGCGCCCGCAGCTGGTGCAGAGCGCGTTTTCCACCATCGCGACCCGCGTGCTGGAAACCTTCCGCGATCTGAACCGCGATATCGAGATCTGGCTCAAGTCGGTGATGACGCCGCTGGAGGCGCAGGTGCGCGAACACCAGAAGCAGTTGCGCCGCCGGGTCGATTCGATCGAGCGCATCCATGAGGCCACCGACACGCTCGAGAGCCGCATCGCGCAGCTCGAGGAAGTGCTCAACGGCCTGGACGATCGCAGCGGCCGCATCGAATCCTTCTCCAGGCGGATCCTGCAGCCGGACGCCGACGAGGGGCAGCTCAGGGCGTTCGCGGCCTGAAGCGCGGCCGGCGCAAGGCTGGCCGCGAGTGCCGGTGGCGGCGAGGCGGTATCATGACGCGCCGCCGCCTCCGGCGCTGTCGCCCTGTTGCCTTACCCGTCACGTACCCGATGCCCCGCAAGCCCGCTGCTTCTCCTGCCGTTTCTTCCGATCTTCCCCCCGCCGCGGTTCCCGCCGATTTCGCCGCGCGCGTGGTGGGCTGGCAGCGCATGCACGGGCGCCATGACCTGCCCTGGCAGAACACCCGCGACCCTTACCGCATCTGGCTGTCCGAGATCATGCTGCAGCAGACCCAGGTCAGCGCGGTGATCGAGTATTTCCAGCGCTTCGTCGGCCGCCTGCCAACCGTGGCTGCATTGGCCGAGGCCAGCGCGGACGAGGTGATGGCGCTGTGGGCCGGGCTTGGCTACTACTCGCGCGCGCGCAACCTGCACCGCTGCGCCAAGGCCGTGATGAGCGAGCATGGCGGCGTGTTCCCGACCGACCCCGAGGTGCTGGTGACGCTCCCCGGCATCGGCCGCTCCACCGCGGCGGCCGTGGCCGCGTTCAGCGCCGGCGTGCGCTCGCCGATCCTGGACGGCAACGTCAAGCGCGTCTTTGCCAGGTTCTTCGGCATCCATGGGCATCCCGGCGTCAAGGCGGTGGAGAACCGCATGTGGCAGCTTGCCGATGAGGTCTTGCCAGCCAAGGGGCCCACGCAAGCCGAGGACATGGTGTCCTACACCCAGGGCGTGATGGACCTTGGCGCCACCGTATGCTCGCGCGGCAAGCCAGCTTGCCTCGCCGCCGCCGCGTCATGCCCGCTGGCGAGCGACTGCGTGGCGCGCCGCGACGGCCTGACCGGCGTGCTGCCCACGCCAAAGCCGCGCGCCGCCATTCCCGAGCGCAGCACCGTGATGCTGCTGGTCCGCCGCGGCCGCGAAGTCCTGCTCGCGCTGCGCCCGGACAGCGGCATCTGGGGCGGCCTGTGGAGCCTGCCCGAAATGCCGGTCGATACCGTGCCCTTCGATGCGGAGCTGGCCGAAGACGCTGCGCTAGAGCGCGCTCGTGAATTCGGCAATCCCGGCGCTGCCAACATGGTCGGCGAACTCACCCATGTCTTCACCCACTTCCGCCTGCTGATCCGCGCCATCCGCGTCGACGTCACCGGCCTCGCAGTGCGTGACGCAGATAGCGGCCCCGCGCTGCGCTGGCTTTCGCTGGACGATCTGGACGCGGTAGGCACGCCCGCGCCAGTGCGCAAGCTCCTGGAAGCGCAAGCCCAAGGCGGATTGTTTTAACAGCGTCTCGGAAGGTGCGAAGAAATCGTAGCGAGCGGCCCGTGGCAGGTGCGAGGAGCGCAGCCGTACATGCGTACGGCGAGCACCGCAGCGCCTGCCACGGGCCGCGCAGTAGATTCTTGATGCAGTAGGCACGCCAGCCCCAGTGCGCAAGTTGCTGGAAGCACAAGCCCAGGGCGGTCTGTTTTAACAGCGTCTCGGAAGGTGCGAAGAAATCGTAGCGAGCGGCCTGTGGCAGGTGCGATGAGCGCAGCCGTACATGCGTACGGCGAGCACCGCAGCGCCTGCCACGGGCCGCGCAGTAGATTTATTCGCACCTTCCCTACAGGATGTGGTGCTGGTGCATGTACTTGTGCACGATCTCGATCCGCATCCCTGCGTCCGGCAGTGCCATCAGCATCTGCTTGGCCTTGAGCGGCACCGGCAACAGTTCGCACAGCCGATTGGCGACCCAGCTGGGGTCATCCCACAGGAACGGCTCGGTGAAAGGCAGCTTGCCTGGATGCTCCGCATGGAGCGAGGCGACGATACGCCGCAGCACGGCCAGGCATTCGCCCAGCAGCTCCAGCTTGCAGTCGATGATGTCGGGCGGCAGCAATTCCGCCTGGCCAACCAGCAAGCCATCCGGGTTCAAGCTGTGGCCCAGCAGCCGGAAGCGCTGGCGGCCGCGCGCGCTGATCAGCAGCACGCCAAGTTGCTCCATATTGCAGTCGACGATGTCGGCCAGGCAGCCGATTGGCTCGGGCAGGGTGGGCTCGTCCGGCCGCGCGACCTCGTTACCGCTGGCGATCAGGCAGACGCCAAAGGGCGCGCGATCGCGCATGCAGGCGCGCACCATGTCCACATAGCGTGCTTCGAACACGCGCAGCGGCAACAGCCCATCGGGAAAGAGTACGGTGTGCAGCGGAAACAGCGGCAGGCTATCCAGCGTAGGCGCCGCCGAGGTGCTGTGCGAGGCGGGGCTGGATGCGGATGAACCGGGCGTGGCGGGTGAGGACATGCTGAGCCAGCAAAGGTTTCGGGCGGGGATTGCCGAGCCTGACCGCGAAACCTGGCGGTGCGGCGTTCAGCCGCCCGGTGCGAGCTCGCGGTGTCTCACCAGCACATTACCATGGGCGCGAAAATAGTTGGCAAGTCTTTCCGCGATGTAGACCGAGCGATGCTGGCCGCCCGTGCACCCGATTGCGACGGTCAGGTAACTGCGATTGTCGGCGATGAAACTTGGCAGCCACTTTTCCACATAGGCGCGGATGTCATCGGCCATGGCCAGCACCATCGGCTGGCTCTGCAGGAAATCGATCACGGGCTCGTCGCGGCCGGTCAGCGGGCGCAGCGCCAGGTCGTAGTAGGGGTTGGGCAGCGAGCGCACGTCGAACACCAGGTCGGCGTCGCTGGGCACGCCGTGCTTGAAGCCGAACGACTCGAACAGCAGTGTGAGCTTGATGTCATCGCCGCGCACGAATTCCTTGATCCACGCGCGCAGTGTATTGGTGCGCACATTGCTGGTGTCGATGCGGTGCGCAGCCTCCGCCAGCGGGCTCAGGAGCTCGCGCTCCATCTCGATGGCCTCGATCAGCGAGGTGTCGTTGAATGTGGCCTCGGCGGCGCTATCCGCAGGATTCTCGTTCTTGGGATTTTCCGAGAGGCCAGCCATGGCCGCGCGCATCGACAGCGGATGGCGCCGCCTCGTCTCGGAATAGCGCTGCACCAGCGCATCGGTATTGGCGGTCAGGAAGACCACCCGCACCTGGTGCTCGGAGGCGAGGTCGCGAAGCGTGCCGGGCAACTCGTCCAGCGATTCGCGGCTACGGATATCGGTGGCGACGCCCAGATGGGTGTAGCCCTGCGCCGCGAGGTACTTGGCCAGCTCCGGGATAAACTGAGCCGGCAGGTTGTCGACGCAGTAATAGCCCGCATCTTCCAGTACGTTCAGGGCAACGGATTTGCCGGAGCCGGAGATCCCGGTGATAAGTATGATGCGCATAGCGTGACAAGCATAACATCAGGTGATGACGCCGTCATGACGGCGACGCGCCAGTAAAAATGGCGAACCGAAGAGGTTCGCCATTTTTACACGTCCGCGCCGCAAGTGATGCCGGCAGCTTACTTGGACAAGCAATCGCTCATGAAGGCCTTGCGCTCGTCACCCTTCTTGCCGGTGGCCTGCGCGTTGCAGGTCTTCATCTTTTCCTGCTGGCTGTTCTTGGCGGGTGCGGCCGCGGGCTTGTTGGACAGGCAATTGCTCATGAAGGCCTTGCGCTCGTCGCCCTTCTTGCCGGTGGCCTGCGTGTTGCAAGCCTTCATCTTGTCCTGCTGGGTGTTAGGGGCCGCCGGTGCCGCAGGTGCAGCGGCCGGAGCATTCTGGGCGAAGGCGCCGGTGGCAAAAAGCGGGGCTACCAGCACGCACATCGCGATCAATTTTTTCATGCTTGCTCTCCTGGCTGTGGAAAACTTCATGGCTGCTGGCCTGTCGGCTCGGCAACTCGGGGCTGGGCCCAATGCCCATTACTGCACAAAACGGCCTATGCCCCGATGACGTTGACGATCGAAGCGCGGCCGGATGTAAGCAATTGAAAACAGCCCCTTTGCGGGGCTGCCAGACCTAGAGTAGCCGACCCTGGCCCCGCGATGCGACATCGGCCTGCATCGCGGCGCGCTGGCGGTCCATGAAGTCGCGCAGCGTGTCGATGCCGCGCAGGCGCAGGATGGTGTTGCGCACGGCGGCCTCGACCAGCACGGCGAGATTTCGGCCGGCCGCCACCTGGATCTTGACCATGTGGATGGGCAGGCCGAGCACGTCGAGATACTGGGAATCGAGCGGCAGGCGCTCGAATTCGCCGTCGTTGCGGCGTACCAGCTGCACCACCAGCTTCAGCTTCATCTTGCGGCGTACCGCGGTCTCGCCAAAGATGGTCTTGATGTCGAGCAGGCCCAGGCCGCGCACTTCCAGCAGGTTCTGCAGCAGCGGCGGGCACCGGCCCTCGATGAAGTCCGGCCCGAGGCGCACGAAATCCACGGCATCGTCCGCCACCAGCCCATGTCCGCGCGAGATCAGTTCCAGGCCGAGCTCGCTCTTGCCCAGGCCGGATTCGCCCATCACCAGCACGCCCATGCCGAGGATGTCGAGGAACACGCCGTGCATGGTCACGCGCGGCGCGGAAATGCGGGACAGGTAGAGGCGCAGGTGATCGATCACCGCCGCGGAAGACACCGGCGTGGTGAACAGCGGGGTGGACGAGCGCGTGCAGCGCAGTTCCAGGTCGGGCGGCGGCTCCATGCCGTCGGCGATCACCAGGAACGGCGGCTCCAACAGGATCAGCTCGCCCATCTGGCGCTTGCGCATCTCGTCGTCGAGGCGCTGGTAATACGTGATTTCGGGCTTGCCCAGCACCTGGATCCGGTTCGGGTGGATCAGGTTCAAGTGGCCGACGAGATCGGCCGCCGACGTGGCTTCACGCGCAAACTCGACATCGAAGGCCCGGTCCGCGCCTTCCAGTCCTGCTACCCAGGAGAGTTTGATATCGGCTGCGTTGTCGTCGAAGATCGACTGCGAGGTGACGCCAGTGAGTTCCATTCGGGTGCTTTCAGGGACGGGCTTTCAGTGGCGGATCAAGGGTGCCATTGCGTCAGCAACTGGTGCACGTCGTCGGGGGTGGGCAGGGTAGCCAGTCCTTCGCGCATCTCGCGGTCGGACAGCAACTGGGCGATCTCGGAGAGAATTTCCAGATGCTGCTGGGTGGCCTGTTCGGGCACCAGCAGGAAGATCAGCAGCGCTACCGGCTTACCGTCGGGCGACTCGAAGGGGATCGGCTCGGCCAGGCGCATGAAGGCGGCCAGCGGCTGCTTCAGTCCCTTGATGCGGCCGTGGGGGATCGCAACCCCGGCGCCAAGGCCGGTGGACCCCAGCGACTCGCGGGCGAACAGGTTGTCGGTCACGGTCGCGCGCGCAACGCCATGGTTGTTCTCGAAGAGGAGCCCGGCCTGTTCGAACACGCGCTTCTTGCTGGTGACGCTGACGTCGAGGTTGATGTTGCCGGGTGGCAGCAATTTAGCCAAACGATTCATGTGGAATGCGCAGGGTTTTCTAGAAAGCAGGCCCGGGGCAAGGAGGCGTCCCGCCGGGCGGAAAGAAGATAAAAACCAAGGCCCGATGTTTCCACCGGGTGTCCCCATGCCGGTGTCGGGCGTCTGGCCATTATAGAGCAGGCCCGCTGCCGCTTTGTGCATTGCAATAGCCGAGGCGCTGAAGCGGTGCCGCATGCACGGAAATGGCCAGGCAAATCAACTATGTATGGCACAGCATACACCGGTACATATGCGTTGCGGAATCCCCTGCGTGGCCCGAAGGGGGGAGGCTGGAACGAAAAAGCCGCGCTGGGCGCGGCTTGATTCCGTTTTCAATGGACTGACACCGACGGCCCGGTATGTGGGCCGCCAGGCACGGTCATTGCTGCATCTGGGATGCGGCCATCTGGTACTTGACCGCTTCACGGTCGTGGCTTTGCACGCGATCCTTGTGGCGAATCACCTGCCGGTCGAGCTTGTCGACCAATGCGTCGATAGCGGCATACAGGTCTTCATGATGCGCTTCGACAAAGATGTCCTTGCCCTTGAGATGTAGATTGATTTCCGCGTACTGCCGCCGGTCCTTTTCTTTTGTATTGTCGACAGAGAGCAGCACACTTACGCCAATGACTTGATCGAAATGCCTGACGATACGCTCCAGTTTCGTTTCCACGTACTCACGCAGAGGGGGCGTGATGTCCAAGTGGTGTCCACTGATCTTGAAGTTCATAGCGTTTCTCCTTCTGAAAGAGCTGCATCAGGCAGGCGATGCAGCTCGGCTACAAAGTCTTACGGAGATTGACCGCGGGAATCTTGAGCGCTTCGCGGTATTTGGCAACGGTACGCCGTGCTACCACAAAGCCTTGCTCGCCGAGCAATTCGGCAATCCGGCTGTCGGACAAGGGGTTCCTAGCGTCTTCGGCTCCTATCAATTGCTTGATCAACGCACGGATTGCCGTTGATGAGGCCGCGCCGCCGGTTTCTGTGGATACGTGAGAGCCGAAAAAATACTTCAGCTCGAAAGTCCCCATCGGCGTTGCCATGTACTTATTGGTAGTCACCCGAGAGATGGTGGACTCGTGTAAACCCAGTGTATCGGCAATCTCCCGCAAAACCAAGGGGCGCATCGCAATTTCACCGTGGGTGAAGAAGTTCTTTTGACGTTCGACAATGGCTTGTGCGACGCGCAATATCGTGTCGAACCTCTGCTGGATATTCTTGATCAACCAGCGTGCTTCCTGCAGCTTTTGCTGCAGTCCCGCCGCGCCGGCATCGCCTTTTGCACCGCGCAAAATCTGCGCGTACATGTCGTTGATACGTAGCCGCGGCATCACATCCGGGTTGAGATGGGCGATCCATCCGCCGCTCAACTTTCGAACGAAAACATCGGGTACCACGAAGTCGGCTTCCGGCCGGCTGTAGGCATGGCCGGGATAGGGCGCGAGCGAGCGGATCAGTTCATGCGCCGCCTTGAGTTCCGGCTCGTCCACTTGCAGGGCTTTTTTCAGGCGCGTGTAATCGCGCACCGCCAGCAGCTCCAGGTGATTGGTGACGATGCTCAGCGCCAGTTCGCGCTGCGGATGCTTGAGCCTGCGCAGTTGCAGCGCCAGGCACTCGGCTGCGTTGCGCGCCCCGACGCCCGGTGGATCGAAGCTCTGCAGCAGCGTAAGCACGGCCTGGATCTCGTCGACCTCGAACTCGAGCTCCTCCGGCAGCTCGCTGCAGATTTCCTCGAGCGTGGCGCTCAGGTAGCCGTCATCGTCCAGGGATTCGACCAGGAAGATGGCCAGCCCTTTGTCTCGCAGGGAAATCTTGAGCGGCGCCAGCTGCTCCATGAGGTGTTCGCGCAGCGTGGGCTCGGCGTCGCGCAGCTGCATCGGTGTTTTTTCGTCGTCTTCGCCTTGCGGGCGGCGGGCGAAATCGTCCAGGCTCCAGTCGTTGCCGTAATCCTCGTTGCTGTCGGAATAGCTGTCGTCGGCTTCGGGGGCGCCATCGGGGCGGTTTTCGCTGGTGCCCTGGCCATCGGCGGGCGCTGGCGCGGGCGCGCTCTGGAGGTTCACCGAGCCGTCCGAGGACACGCGCAACGGGCTGTCGAGCCAGTCGTTCTCGCGCTCGAGCAAGGGGTTCTCGGTCAGCGCCTGTTCCACTTCCTGCTGCAGTTCAAGCGTGGACAGTTGCAGCAGCCGGATCGACTGCTGGAGTTGCGGCGTAAGCGCGAGATGCTGCGAGAGGCGGAGCTGTAGCGACGGTTTCATGCGACCTATTTTATGCCCAACTTCCGTACTGGTGGAACGGAAATTGCTATCGCTGGCGTCGCATGATCGTTTGAAGGATGAAAGGCGACACCGAAGCCGCCCGGGGGGCCGATGCGCGGCAGGCGCCGCGCGCGCCTTTACATGCGGAAGTTCTCGCCCAGGTAGACCTTGCGCACCGACTCGTTGGCGATGATGTCTTCAGGCTGGCCGGACGCCAGCACCGCGCCCTCGCTGATGATGTAGGCGTGGTCGCAGATGCCCAGCGTCTCGCGTACGTTGTGGTCGGTGATCAGCACGCCGATATTGCGCGCCTTGAGGAAGCTGACGATGCGCTGGATTTCGCCGACCGCGATCGGGTCGACGCCGGCGAAGGGCTCGTCAAGCAGGATGAAACGCGGCGCGGAGGCCAGCGCGCGGGCGATTTCCACGCGGCGGCGCTCGCCGCCGGACAGCGACAGCGCCGGGTTGTCGCGCAGGTGGGCAATCTGCAGGTCATCCAGCAGGGTGTCCAGCCGGCGCTCGATCTCGGCCTTGCCCAGGGGCTTGCCATCGTTGAGCTGCAGTTCCAGCACCGCGCGGATATTTTCCTGCACATTGAGCTTGCGGAACACCGAGGCTTCCTGCGGCAGGTAGGACAGGCCCATGCGTGCCCGCTCATGGATGGCCAGGCCGCTGATGTGCTTGTCGTCGAGCACGATATCGCCCTCGTCCAGCGCCACCAGCCCCACGATCATGTAGAACGACGTGGTCTTGCCCGCGCCGTTGGGGCCGAGCAACCCGACCACTTCGCCGCTCTTCACGTCGAGGGACACATCCTTGACCACAGTGCGCGAGCCGTAGCGCTTCTTCAGGTGGCGCACGACCAGCGTGCTGCTGTCCTTCAGGGTGGCGGGCTGGGACGGTGCGGTCTGGGTAGCGGTCATGAAGGTCAAGGCAGAATCCGTGGATTGGGGGCGTGGCGGCGTCAGGTCAGGGGTTGACGGGGGCGGGTGCCGGCTTGAGCGGCAGCGGGTTGGCTGCGCCGCCGCTGGCGGGCTGCTCCTGGCGCGGCGACAGCACGGCGCGCACGCGGCCGGACGGGCTGCCCGCGGTCGCGTTCTCGGCGCCGCCGCTGGCCGTATAGAACTCGTTGCGGCTGTCATAGGTGATCACCGCGCCGCGGATCTCGTCGACCAGCTTGGCGCCGGCCAGGCGGGCCATGCGGGCGCGCCCGATCAGCTTGGACAGCTCCTGCTTGCCGTCATATTCGATGCGGTCGCCCCAGCCGTCGATGTACTCGTCGACGTTGTCGCGCTTCTGGCGGATATAGGCTTGCTTGCCGCCCTTGGAGGTCGCGACCGCGTACTGGTAGCCCTCGGGATCGGTACGGACTTCGGCCGCGTCGGATTTCAGCACCATGGTGCCCTTGGTCAGCACCACGTTGCCGGTCAGTACATAAACCTGCTTGACGTCGTCGTAGCTGGCATTGTCGGCCTCCAGGACCAGCGGCTTTTCGCGGTCGGCTTTTTCGGCGCTGGCGGGCGCGGACAGCGCGAGGCCCAGGACGGCTGCCAGCGTCAGCAAAGCGGCCGTGCTGCGGCGGCGACAGGACGAAGTCGTCAGGAATGGATTCATGTTGGCGTGATGGCGGTTGACGCGGGCGGCTGGAGCCCGCGGGCGGCTTCAGGGCTACTTCGCGGGACTTGCCGGCGGCGGCACCGTAATGATGGTGCCGCGTACGTTACCCAGCAATTGTACTTCGCGAGTGACATTGTTAAAGATCAGGCCGTTGGCGGTCATCACCGACGGGCCGCGGGTCAGCTTGACAGCCTTGTCGGTCTTGACGATGTCATCGTTGACCAGCACCTGGAAATACTCCGAGGCGGCCGTCATCTTCGGATCCTTGGCGGGGTCGGTGCCCTGGGCGCGCACGATGAAGCCATTGCCGAACAGGTCGATGACCGAGCCTTCCGCGTTCATCGTGCCGCGATCGGAGTGGCCAGTGACGGGCGGGCGGTCGATTTCGTAGGAGCGCATGGCCGGGCGCGTCACCTCGTAGGTCTGGTCGTCCTCGAAGTGGATCATCTTGTCGCCGGTAAAGCGCAGCTTGGTGTTCCCGTCCTCGGCAAGCTCGGTCGCGGAAAAACGGATCATGTAGTAATCCGGCTCATGTTTCTTGCCGACCGGCCCGGTGTCCGCTTCCTTCGGGGAGTTGACCTGCACCAGCCAGAAGGTGCTGCCCGCCACCAGCGCCATCAGCAGCAGGGGCAGCGCTCGCATGGCAAGCCGGCTCAGGGAGGACAGGATTTCCCGCATAGGCATTGGCTGGCCTCAGATGACCTTGGCGCGGGTCAGGTCGTGGATGTGGAGCGCGCCGACCAGGCGCCGCTCTGCGTCGACCACCAGCATCTGGTTGACACGGTTCGCCTCCATCACCTGCACGGCTTCCACGGCCAGCTGGTCCGGCCCGACGGTATGCGGCGTGCGGTGCATGACCTCGCTGATGGGTACGGTCTTCCAGTCGCGCGGGGTTTCGAGCAGGCGGCGCAGGTCGCCGTCCGTGAAGACGCCGATCAGGCGGTCGTCCGGGTCAACCACCGCGGTCATGGCCATGCCCTTGCGGGTAATTTCCATCAGGGCTTGTGCCAGCGGCGTGCTCTCGCGCACCTTGGGCACCGCGTTGCCGCTGCGCATGACGTCGCGCACGTGGGTCAGCAGCTTGCGCCCGAGCGCGCCGCCTGGATGCGAGCGGGCAAAATCTTCCTCGCCGAAGCCGCGGGCATCCAGCACGGCCACCGCGAGCGCGTCGCCCATCGCCAGTGCGGCGGTGGTGCTGGCGGTCGGGGCCAGGTTGAGCGGGCAGGCTTCTTTTTCCACGCCGGCATTGAGGTGCGCATCGGCCAGCTTGGCCAGCGTGGAGGCGGGGTTCCCGGTCACGGAGATCAGCTTGGCGCCGATGCGCTTGACGATCGGGACGATCGAAAGCAACTCGGCGGTCTCTCCGGAATTGGAAAAGGCGATCAGCACATCGTCGCGCGTGACCATGCCCAGGTCGCCGTGGCTGGCCTCGGCGGGATGCACGAAAAACGCGGGGGTGCCGGTCGAGGCCAGCGTGGCCGCGACCTTGCGGCCAATGTGGCCGGACTTGCCTATGCCGGACACGACCACGCGTCCGCTGCAATTGAGCGTCAGTTGCACGGCCTGCGCGAATCCGTCGTCCAGGCGGCCTGCGAGGGCGGCGACGGCGTCGGCTTCGATCTGGAGGGTCTCGCGAGCGAGCCGAAGTGCTCGATCCGCATTGAAATTAGCTATCATGGCGACGAAGTATACCAACGAATGCGATGGCGCTTGGGCTGTTCCTGGGATCGGGCGGCCGGAGAGGCCATCGCGCTTGCCGTAATCCACCGGCAGGGTCGCCCGCACCGGGCCGGCCCGGTGCCCGGGGCGGCGTACCCTGACCCTGTCGATGCACTCTCCGCTGGACCTTACCCTAGTCCTGCTGGCCGCCGCCGTGTTCGGCGTGGTCGCCTTTCGCATGCTGCAGTTGCCGCCCATGCTGGGGTACCTGGTCGTCGGCATCCTGATCGGGCCGCATGCGCTCGGGCTGGCCCGCGATACCGCGCAGACCAAGTACCTGGCCGAGTTCGGCGTGGTCTTTTTGATGTTTTCGATCGGCCTGGAGTTCAGCCTGGGCAAGCTCAAGGCGATGAAGCGGCAGGTGTTCGGGCTGGGCGGCTCGCAGGTGGTGCTGTCGCTGCTGGCGGTGATCCCGGCGAGCTGGGCATTCAACTGGCTGTTTCCGCTGTCCTGGCAGGCCTCTGTGGCGCTGGGCGGGGCGTTGGCCATGTCGTCCACCGCCATCGTGTCCAAGATGCTGTCGGAGCGCCTGGAGCTGGAAAGCGAGCACGGGCGCAATATCATCAGCATCCTGCTGTTCCAGGACCTGGCCGTGGTGCCGCTGCTGATCGTGATCCCGGCGCTCTCGCGCGATCCTGGCGACCTGATGATGGCGCTGGGCCTGGCCACGGTGAAGATCGTGGTGGCCCTGAGCCTGATCTTCTTCGTCGGCCAGCGCTTCATGAGCCGCTGGTTCCACATCGTGGCGGCGCGCCGCTCGCAGGAGCTGTTCATGCTCAACCTGCTGCTGGTCACGCTGGGCATGGCCGCGCTGACCGAGCGGCTTGGCCTGTCGATGGCGCTGGGCGCCTTCATGGCCGGCATGCTGATCTCCGAGACGCCTTATCGCCATCAGGTGGAGGAGGACATCAAGCCCTTCCGCGACGTGCTGCTTGGGCTGTTCTTCGTCACCATCGGCATGCTGCTCAATATCCATGTGGTGCTCGACCACCTGTGGCTGGTGCTGGCGCTGCTGGCGGTGCCCATTGTCTTCAAGCTGGTCCTGATCTCCGGCCTGGCGCGCCTGTTCGGCTCGCGCCCGGGGGTGGCGATCCGTACCGGCCTGGGCCTGGCGCAGGCCGGCGAGTTCGGCTTCGTGCTGCTTAACCAGATCGACGGCCTGAACCTGGTCGATCCCGTGCTGATCCAGGTCATCCTAGCCTCGATGCTGTTGTCGATGCTGGCGGCGCCGTTCCTGATCCAGTACAGCGACGCCATCGTGTTGCGCTTTACCGCCAATGAGTGGCTGATGCAGTCGCTCAACATGACGCGCATCGCGGCGCAGAGCCTGCAAACCGAGAAGCACGCCATCATCTGCGGGTTTGGCCGCAGCGGCCAGAACCTGGCGCAAATGCTGGAGCGCGAGGGCATCACCTACGTGGCGCTGGACCTCGACCCGGACCGCGTGCGCGAAGCCGCCGGCGCGGGCGACACGGTGGTGTACGGCGATGCCGGCCGGCGCGAAGCGCTGATCGCGGCGGGCCTGCATCGCGCGGCTGCCTTGATCATCACCTACAACAACACGCCCTCGGCCCTCAAGGTGCTGCACCATGTGCAGGAACTGGAGCCGGCGCTGCCCGTGATCGTGCGCACCATGGACGATTCGGAACTCGACATCCTGCAAAAGGCCGGCGCGACCGAGGTGGTGCCGGAGAGCATCGAGGGCAGCCTGATGCTGGCCTCGCACGCGCTGGTGCTGCTGGGCGTGCCGATGCGGCGCGTGGTGCGCGGCGTGCAGGAGGCGCGCGACGCGCGCTACAGCCTGTTACGCGGCTATTTCCACGGCCGCGACGACGAGGAAGACATGGTGGAGCGCGAGTCCGTGCGGCTGCACTCCATCTCGCTCGGCCCGGAGGCCACGTCGGTGGGGCGGCGCCTGGGCGCGCTGGGGCTGGATCGTATCGGGGTGGAAGTGACGGCGGTGCGCCGGCGCGGCATCCGTGCGTTCGATCCGGAACCCGATACGGTGCTGGAGCCTGGCGATATCGTGGTGTTGCGCGGCCAGCCAGAGGCGCTGGAAGCGGCCGAGGCGCGCATGCTGGCCGGCTGAGGCTGCGCTATGCGCTCAGCGGCCGCAAGTTCAGGTTCATGCCGCCGCGCGGCTGCCGACGTGCGCCTCTTCCGCCCACGATGGCGGCAGGCCTTCTAGCACGGAGCGCGCGTCGAGCGAGCCGATCGGGACGCGCGGGTCGGCGGGAATGCGGCCTTCGCCTTGCAGCATCAGGTAGCGCAGGCAGCACACGCGCAGGAAGGACGTGAAGTTTGCCGCCTCGCCCCGGTATGCCACCAGTTCGTCGTGCAGCCGGGTGATGAGCTGGCCCACGCTCATGCCGTCGCGGCGCGCCAGCGTTTCGAGCACTTCCCAGAACAGGCTTTCCAGCCGGATGCTGGTGGCCACGCCATGCAGCCGGAGCGAGCGCGACTGGCCCTGGTACGACTGCGGGGTGGCCCGGATGAAGATTTCACACATAGAAGAACTCCCGTGCGGAACGGCCCGCGATAGCCCTCGACAGGCTCGCGGGCCGCGTTCGGTAGCCTCTAATGTACGATCTTGGTGCCCAGGACGGCAAGGAACTGCGCCAGCCATGCCGGGTGCGCGGGCCAGGCCGGTGCGCTCACCAGGTTGCCGTCGGTGTAGGCCTGGTCGACCGGGATGTCGGCATATTTGCCGCCCGCCAGGCGTACTTCGGGCGCGCACGCCGGATAGGCCGAGCAGGTCCGGCCTTCCAGCACGCCGGCCGCGGCCAGCAGCTGGGCGCCGTGGCACACCGCTGCGATCGGCTTGTTGGTGCTGGCAAAGTGCCGCACGATCTCCAGCACCCGCTCGTTCAGGCGCAGGTATTCGGGCGCGCGCCCGCCCGGGATGACCAGCCCGTCGTAGGCTGCCGGGTCCACATCGGCAAAGCTCGCGTTCAGCGCGAAGTTGTGGCCGCGTTTTTCGCTATAGGTCTGGTCGCCTTCGAAATCATGGATGGCGGTGGGGCAGCTGGCGCCGGCCGCCTTGTCCGGACACACCGCATGGACCGTGTGGCCTACCATCTGGAGTGCCTGGAAAGGCACCATGGTTTCATAATCTTCGGCGTAGTCGCCGACCAGCATCAAGATCTTTTTTGCCATCGCTGTCTCCTGTATGGTTACGGGTGTCCCGGGGGAGCCGCGCCGCAAAGCGTGCAATCCGCCCAGGCGTTGCCCATTGTGTTGCCGATTGCGGCAGCCCGGGTGGTAACCCATTACCGCATCCAGCCTGCCGATATGGCGGGCGGTCCGAACGAGTCCCCATGCCCAACACCACGATCCAGTCGTCCGCCCTTGGCGACGTTACCCACTACCTGCGCGAACGCATCCGCACCGTGCCGGACTGGCCTCAGCCCGGCGTGATGTTCCGCGACATCACGCCGTTGTTGCAGGATCCCAAGTCCCTGCGCGTGCTGATTGACGTCTTTGTGCACCGCTACATGGACGCCAAGCTCGACGTGGTGGCCGGCATCGACGCGCGCGGCTTTATCCTGGGCGCCATCGTGGCGTACGAGCTGAACCTGGGCTTCGTGCCGATCCGCAAGAAAGGCAAGCTGCCCTTCGAGACCGTGGCCGAGGAATATGAGCTGGAGTACGGCAGCGCCACGGTGGAAATCCACGCCGATGCCTGCAAGCCGGGTGACCGCGTGCTGCTGGTGGACGACCTCATCGCCACCGGCGGCACCATGATGGCCGGCCGCAAGCTGCTCGAGCGCCTGGGTGCCACCGTGGTGGAGGGCGCCGCCATCGTCGACCTGCCCGAACTGGGTGGCTCGCGCCACCTGCTGGACAGCGGCCTGCCGCTGTTCACGGTTTGCCGCTTTGACGGGCATTGACGCCTGGCCACGGATCATTGACCGGCGCGCGCATCGATCGCCGCGGCGCGCGTCTGTGTGAGACGCCGTTGCAGGGCTACATTGTTTCTGGCAATGATGCAACAAAATGCCAATAAATGTAATAATATGCCAATCAAGACGCGCCCGGCATTGGCCGCCCCGGGCACGCCCGCGGTAGTTGCGTCCAACGGCGTGCGCGGCATTACGCCTTGGACTTGCGGCCATTCCGGCCGCTTGCCTATGGCGTTGTCCCCACATGCGCGGCGGCGCATAATGCCCCATTGACAACGATACGATGGCCGGGCGAAGTCTTGCGTGATGCAATGGAGGCACCGGTCACATAAGGGCGCACCATGGGCGTACTACTTCATTTGCTTTCCGGCGTGGCGCTGCTGGTGTGGGGCACCAACATCGTCAAGGTCGGCATCCTGCGCGTGTATGGCGCCAACCTGCGCCACGTGCTCTCCTCCAGCATCTCCAACCGCTTCACGGCCTTTGCCGCCGGCCTCGGCGTGACCGGCCTGGTCCAGAGCAGCAACGCGACCGCCGTCATCGTCAGTTCCTTCGTCGGCCAGGGCCTGATTGCCGTGGCCCCGGCGCTGGCCATCATGCTGGGCGCCAACGTCGGCACCGCCATCATGGTGCAGGTGTTCTCGCTGGACCTGTCGTGGCTGTCGCCGCTGCTGATCTTCGTCGGCGTGATCCTGCATCTGTCCTGGAAGGGCAACAAGCCTGGCCACGTGGGCCGCGTGCTGATCGGCCTGGGGCTGATCACGCTGGCGCTTGAGCTGATCTCCATTGCCACCCGCCCCGTGGTGGAAGCGGCCGGCGTCAAGGTGCTGTTCGGCACGCTCACCGGAGACCCCACGCTGGACATGCTGATCGGCGCCTTCCTGACCATCCTGTGCTATTCCAGCCTGGCGGTGGTGCTGTTCTGCGGCGCGCTGGCCTCGGCCGGCGTAGTGTCGCTGCATGTGGCGATGGCGCTGGTGCTGGGCGCTAACCTGGGCTCCGGCATCTCCGCGTTGCTGACCACCTCGGGCAACAACCAGCCCGGCAAGCGCGTCACGCTGGGCAACCTGCTCTCGCGCCTGCTCGGCTGCGTGATTGCGCTGCCCTTGCTGGGGCAGGCCGAACGCCTGCTGGCGCTGGTCGATGCCGATCCGCAGCGGCTGGTCGTGAATTTCCACCTGCTGTTCAACGTGGCGCTGGCGGTGCTGCTGCTGGGCGCCACGGGCCCGCTGGCGCGCCTGTGCGAGGCGGTGCTGCCCGGGCGCAATACCGGCGATAGCCAGGTCACCCCCCGCCACCTCGATCCCGCCGCGCTGCCCACGCCGACGCTGGCGCTGTCCAATGCCGCGCGCGAGGTGCTGCGCATCGGCGACCGCATCGAGCAGATGCTGGACAACATGCTGCGCGTGCTGCGCACCAACGATGCCAAGCTCGCCACCGCCACCTGCCGCATCGACGACGAGGTGGACGATCTCTACACCGCGATCAAGCTCTACCTGACCCGGATCAGCCTGGAGGCGCTGGATGAGCGCGACGGCCGGCGCTGGACCGAGATCATCTCGCTCACCATCAACCTCGAGCATGCCGGCGACATCATCGAGCGCATCCTGCAGGACGCGCGCGAAAAGAAGATTGCCCACAACCTGGCCTTCTCGGAGGCGGGCATGCAGGAGATCTCGCAGATGCATGCGCGCGTGGTGGCCAACCTGCGGCTCGGGCTGTCGGTGTTCCTCTCCGGCGACCTGAAAAGCGCGCAGCAACTGATGGCGGAGAAGGCGACCTTCCGCGAGATGGAGCGCCAGTACGCGCGCACCCACCTGCAACGCATCGCCGTGCAGACCGCCGAGAGCATCGAGACCAGTTCGCTGCACCTCGACGTGATCAGCGATCTCAAGCGCCTGAACTCGCTGTTCTGCGCCACCGCCTACCCGGTGCTGGAAGACGCCGGCGTGCTTAACCGCAGCCGCATGAAGGAAGACGACGGCGAGCCCCCCGTGCGGGCGGTGCCGTCGCCGCAAGCGCACTGAGGGCGGGGCTGCCGCTCCACGGAGCCGGCTACAGCTTGTAGCCGATCTCCCGCAGCAAGGTCCGCCGCGAGGCAATGTCCGCCTCGGTTTCCAGCCCGAGCGGCGACGCGCCATCCACCACGCCAAGCACCGCGCGCCCCTGCGCGGTCTGCGCCACCACCACCTCGGTCGGGTTTGCCGTGGCGCAATAGATCCTGCATACCTCCGGCACCGCGCGCACGGTCGCGAGCACATTGACCGGATAAAAGCCGTCGCCAAGGAACAGCAGGAAACTGTGGCCCGCGCCGATCGCCAGCGCGTTCTGGCACGCCAGGTCGATCATTGCCTCGTCGGTGCCGGACCAGCGCACCAGGCGCTTGCCCGAGGCCTCGCAGAATGCCAGTCCAAAGCGGATGCCCGGCACCGCGCCCGCCAGTGCCTCGTGGATGTCGTCCACGGTCTTGATGAAATGGGATTGCCCGAAGATGAAATTGGTCGCCTCAGGCTTGGCGATCTGCACTACGGTGAGCTCCATGGCCGTGCTCCTGCTCTGGCCGGTGCCAGCCCCGGAAAGGGCTTCGACAGGCGCGGCCTTTCGCAGTCTATGGTAGGCCGGGCAAGGTCGAATGCAAGGCGGCCGCGTGCGCCTACTTCGAGGAAGGCGGGCGGCGTCTGCGGCGTGCGCGCTGCAGCATCACGGCGATGGCCACGAGCACGGCCGCGCCGCCCAGCGTCAGCGCCAGATTGCCGGAGACCGCGCCGCTTGCCGTGCCTGGCACCTGGGCCTTGCTGGCAGCGCTGGCGGCGCTGGCATCCTGGGCGGCTTGCGCGGGCGGGGCGGACGCCGCTGTCGCGGCAGGTTCATCGAGCGCTCGCGCCGCCGGCGCTGCCAGGTCGATGGGCGTGACCGTGGCCTGCGCCGCGGCGGGACCGGCAGCGGCGCTGCCGAGCAGCAGCGCGCATTGCCAGGCGCACAGGATGAGGAGGGATTGCGCGCGCACTGCGTTTCAGCGACGCTCTAGCAGCGGCGCCAGGTACTTGCCGGTGAAGCTCGCGCGGCTCGCCGCCACCGTTTCCGGCGTGCCCTTGGCGATCACCTGGCCGCCGCCCGCGCCGCCTTCCGGGCCCATGTCGAGCAGCCAGTCCGCGGTCTTGATCACGTCCAGGTTGTGCTCGATGATGACCACGGTGTTGCCCTGGTCGCGCAGCTTGTGGATGACCTTGAGCAGCAGCTCGATATCGTGGAAGTGCAGGCCCGTGGTGGGCTCGTCCAGGATGTAGAGCGTGCGGCCGGTGTCGCGCTTGGACAGCTCCAGCGACAGCTTGACGCGCTGCGCCTCGCCGCCCGAGAGCGTGGTGGCGGACTGGCCCAGCCGGATGTAGCCCAGGCCCACGTCGAGCAGCGTCTTGAGCTTGCGCCGCACGACAGGCACCGCCAGGAAGAACTCGTGCGCGTGCTCCACCGTCATGTCGAGCACTTCGTGGATGTTCTTGCCCTTGTAGAGCACTTCCAGCGTTTCGCGGTTGTAGCGCTTGCCGTGGCAGACATCGCAAGGCACGTACACATCAGGCAGGAAGTGCATCTCGACCTTGATCACGCCATCGCCCTGGCAGGCCTCGCAGCGCCCGCCCTTGACGTTGAACGAGAAGCGGCCCGGATCGTAGCCACGCTCCTTGGCCGAGGGCACGCCCGCGAACAGCTCGCGGATTGGCGTGAACAGGCCGGTGTACGTAGCGGGGTTCGAGCGCGGCGTACGGCCGATCGGGCTCTGGTCGACGTTGATGACTTTGTCGAAATGCTCCAGCCCGTCGATGCGGTCGTGCGCCGCGGGCTCCGCCGTGGAGCCATACAGGTGGCGCGCCACCGCGTGGTAGAGCGTGTCGTTGATCAGCGTCGACTTGCCCGAGCCGGACACGCCGGTCACGCAGGTGAGCAGGCCCACCGGGATCTCGGCGCTGACGTTGCGCAGGTTGTTGCCGGTGGCATTGATGATGCGCAGCAGCTTTTCCTCGTCGGGCGCGGCGCGCTCCTTGGGCACCTCGATGCGGCGCGCGCCGGACATGTACTGCCCGGTGAGCGAGTTGGGCGACTGCTCGATCTGCAGCGGCGTGCCTTCGGCCACGATCATGCCGCCGTGCACGCCGGCGCCGGGGCCGATGTCGACCACGTAGTCGCAGGCGCGGATCATGTCTTCGTCGTGCTCCACCACCAGCACGGAGTTGCCGATGTCGCGCAGGTGCTTGAGCGTGCCGATCAGGCGGTCGTTGTCGCGCTGGTGCAGGCCGATGGAAGGTTCGTCGAGCACATACATCACGCCCGTCAGGCCGGAGCCGATCTGCGACGCCAGCCGGATGCGCTGCGCCTCGCCGCCCGACAGCGTGTCGGCGCTGCGTTCCAGCGACAGGTAATCCAGCCCCACGTTGTTGAGGAAGTTCAGGCGCGCGCTGATTTCCTTGACGATCTTGTCGGCAATCTCGCGCTTGGCGCCGTGCATGTCCAGCGTGAGGAAATACGTCAGCGCGTCGCGCAGCGGCCAGCCGTTGATCTCGTAGATGGCGCGCGCCTGGTCGTTCTCGCCCAGCTTGACGTGGCGCGCCTCGGTGCGCAGGCGGGTGCCGTGGCAGGCGGGGCAGGGCTGGTTGTTCTGGTACTTGGCCAGTTCCTCGCGCACCGCGATCGAATCGGTCTCGCGATAGCGCCGCTCCAGGTTGGGGATGATGCCCTCGAAGGCATGCTCGCGCACCGTGGTGCGGCCGCGCTCGTTCATATAGGTGAACGGGATCTCCACCTCGCCGGAGCCGTGCAGCACGACTTCCTGCACCTCGGCCGGCAGGTCCTCGAAAGCCGTCTCGAGCTCGAAGTCGTAGTAGGCTGCCAGGCTCTGCAGCATCTGGAAGTAGAACTGGTTGCGGCGGTCCCAGCCCTTGATGGCCCCCGAGGCCAGCGACAGGTTGGGGAAGGCCACCACCCGCTTGGGATCGAAGAAGGTGATCTGGCCCAGGCCGTCGCAGGTCGGGCAGGCGCCCATCGGGTTGTTGAACGAGAACAGGCGCGGCTCGAGTTCCTGCAGCGAGTACGAGCAGATCGGGCAGGCGAACTTCGAGCTGAATACATGCTCCTGGCTGGTGTCGATCTCCAGCGCGATGGCGCGGCCATCGGCCAGGCGCAGCGCGGTCTCGAACGATTCCGCCAGCCGCTGCTTGATATCGGGGCGCACCTTGACGCGATCCACCACCACCTCGATGGAGTGTTTCTCGGTCTTCTTCAGCTTGGGCAGCGCGTCCACCTCGTAGACCACCGCCGGCGCCTCATGTGTGGTGCCGCCCCCCGAACGCACGCGAAAGCGCACGAAGCCCTGCGCCTGCATGGTGTCGAACAGGTCGGAATGCTCGCCCTTGCGGTTGGCCACCACCGGCGCCAGGATCATCAGCTTGGTGTCTTCGGGCAGCGCCAGCGCGGCGTCGACCATCTGCGAGACGCTTTGCGCCTGCAAGGGCAGGTTGTGGTCGGGGCAGTAAGGCGTGCCGGCGCGGGCGTACAGCAGCCGCAGGTAGTCGTGGATCTCGGTGACCGTACCCACGGTCGAGCGCGGGTTGTGGCTGGTTGCCTTCTGTTCGATGGCGATCGCCGGCGAAAGCCCCTCGATCAGGTCGACGTCGGGCTTCTCCATCAGTTGCAGGAACTGGCGCGCGTAGGCCGACAGCGACTCCACGTAGCGGCGCTGGCCCTCCGCGTACAGGGTGTCGAAGGCGAGCGAGGACTTGCCCGATCCGGACAGCCCGGTAATCACGATCAGCTTGTTGCGCGGCAGATCAAGATTGATGTTCTTCAGGTTGTGGGTACGGGCACCACGGATTCTAATTTCTTCCATATACCGATTGTCTTCGCCAGGCGGGGCCGCCGGTCGGGTCGACAGGCCGGGTCTCACGGAATTTCAAGAAAAAAGCATGCCAGCAGGGCTGCAGCCGGCTTCAGGCCAGCCTCGGGCCGGGCTTCGCCAGCCCGCGCCGGGGCTCGCGGCGTCCGGTCCGGACCCGAAAGCGCAGCGGAGCAAACCTGTTAATATACCGAACTTCGGTTTCCGGGGGTTGCTTGGGCCATTAGACTGCGCCCTGCAGCAACGGTGGCAGAAGCGCCGCAACTTCCGCTCCGGCCATGGATCGAAGTTGTCGCCGCCCCGTCAGCATTGGGGTGATGCGGTGCGTGCGCGGTGCACGAGCCGGCAATCCGTCATAGAAATTCCCCACGATCGCAATGTCGTCGATCCATAGCTCCTCCCAAGATGCGGCCAAGGCCGACGATTCCAAGGTTCGGCCGGCTGCCGGGCGCGACCGCATGACCAGCATGGAAGTGCGCGCCAGCATTTCGCTCGCCAGCATCTTCGCGCTGCGCATGCTGGGCCTGTTCCTGATCCTGCCCGTGTTCGCCGAATACGCGCACGGCCTGCCCGACGGGCACGATGCCCAGCGCGTGGGCCTCGCCATGGGCATCTACGGCCTGATGCAAGCCTTCCTGCACATTCCGCTCGGCTGGCTGTCCGACCGCGTCGGCCGCAAGCCGGTGATGGTGGCCGGCCTGCTGCTGTTCATCGCCGGCGGGCTGGTGGCGGCCAATTCCGACACGCTGTCCGGCATCATCATCGGCCGCTCGCTGCAAGGCATGGGCGCGATCTCCGCGGCCATCACCGCCTGCATCGCCGACCTGACCCGCGAGCAGCATCGCACCAAGGCCATGGCCATGGTGGGTGGCAGCATCGGCCTGACCTTCGCGCTGTCGCTGGTGATCGCCTCGCCGCTGCTGCACAGCATCGGCATGCCGGGGATCTTCACGCTGATGTCGGTGCTGGGCGTGATCGCCATCCTGGTGACCCTGTTCCTGGTGCCCACGCCGCCGCCGCCGCATCCCGTGCGGCTGCCGTTTCGCAGCGTGCTGCTCAACCCCGACCTGATCCGCCTGAACGTGGGCGTGCTGGCCTTGCATGCGTCGCAGGTGGCCATGTTCATGGTGGTGCCGGCCATGCTCAGCGACGCCGGCATGCCGCTGGACCAGCACTGGAAGGTCTACCTGCCGGTGGTGCTGGTGTCCTTCGTCCTGATGCTCGGCCCGATGATGGCCGCCGAGCGCTATGGCAAGGTGCGCCCCGTGCTGCTCTGCGCTGTCGGCCTGATGACCGCGGTGCAGCTGCTGTTTGCCGCCGTGCACGGCCTGTGGGGCATCGTGGGCGTGCTGCTGTTGTTCTTCGTCGCCTTCAACGTGCTGGAGGCCATGCAGCCCTCGCTGGTATCGCGCTACGCCGCCGCGGCGCGCGGAGCGGCGCTTGGCGTCTACAACACCACGCAGGCGATGGGCCTGTTCCTGGGCGGCGCGGTGGGTGGCTGGCTGCTCAAGCATGAGGGCCGCAGCGCGGTCTTCATCGGCTGTGCCGTCGTGCTCCTGCTCTGGCTTATAATCGCCTGGAACATGAAGTCGCCTCCGGCCCGGAAAAGCAGTGTCCCGGCCGTCGCTGTCTGAAGTTGGCAGCCCGCGGTGGTTGGCCCGCAAGGGTTGCCCGCATCACTTCGTATAGCTTTTTGCCGTAAATTGGCACTAGCATGACCGCGCGCCCGACTTCTTGGCCGGGGGCGCGTTATTCGTTTACGCATCAGTCAAGGCATCGCCACGCCGCTTGCAGCAGAGGGCGTGGCCCTGGGAGAACATTCACATGGCATCGATCAACAAAGTCATCCTCGTCGGCAACCTGGGCGCGGACCCGGAAACCCGCTACCTGCCCAGCGGCGACGCCGTGAGCAACATCCGCCTGGCGACCACCGATCGCTACAAGGACAAGACCAGCGGCGAGATGAAGGAAGCCACCGAGTGGCATCGCATCGCCTTCTTCGGCAAGCTGGCCGAGATCGCGGGCCAGTACCTGCGCAAGGGCTCGCAGGTCTATATCGAAGGCCGCATCCGTACCCGCAAGTGGACCGACCAGTCCGGCGTGGAAAAGTACAGCACTGAAATCGTGGCTGAGCAAATGCAGATGCTGGGCTCGCGCCAGGGCATGGGCGGCGGCGGCGGTGGTGGCGACGACATGGGCGGCGGCGGCGGTGGCTACGGTGGTGGCCGCGAAGCTTCGGGTGGTGGCGGCGGTGGCTACGGCGGCGGTGCACGCAGCGGTGGCGGCCAGGCTGCCGGTGGCCAGCAAGGTGCTGGCGGCGCGCGTCGCCAGCAGCAGGCTCCGTCGAACGGCTTTGAAGATATGGACGACGATATTCCGTTCTAAAACCTACTTTGTTGTATTTTTGTTGATAAAAGCCCGCAGGCCCCGAGTCTGCGGGCTTTTTCTTTACCCACACATTATTTTGTGGTTTAGTGGAGGCGTGCCTCAACTACTACTTGGCCAAAACGGTGGGTAAATGACGAGATTCGTTGCGAAGCGGGTCATGTTCCGGAACGGAGAGCGCCACTCTGTTCTTAGCAGGCCAGGCGCTCTGCCTGTCCACGAAGTAACCCTGTACCTTGCGGGATACCGCAAACGCGGCCGAGCTGCCAATACGATTCATGGCGTCTGCGTGGTCTTGGCGTTGCTGTATCGCGAGCTGACCGCGGCGGGCATCGACTTGCTACAGCGGTTGCGGGAGGGGCAATTCTTGACGATCCCCGAGCTCAACCGATTGGCCGATGCTGCTCAGTATTGGGCGGCCGACCTCTCGGATGAAGACGTGGACGAGCGGCGAGGCGCGAACGTCGTTGACATCAAGCGAATCCGCATGCGCCGCAAAGCGGCAGTCGAAGAGCGTAAGGCGGTCGATGTAGCGACCCAGGCCTCCCGACTCCGGTACATGGCCGACTATCTGGAGTTCCTGGTCACTTATGTGAGTGCAGCGCTGGCTACGGCCTTGCGAGAACAGCTCGTGCGCGAAAGTGCCGACGCGCTCAAAGCGTTTCGTGCTCAGGTGCCCCGAGTTCCCAAGCGAGCGAAGCTTGGTGCCAGAGAGGGGCTCTCAAAGGAGGACCAGGACCGGCTCCTCAAAGTGATTCATCCCGATTCTCCGGACAACCCGTGGACGGATGGCTTCGTCCGTCGGAGGAACTGGCTGATTGTTGTGCTCTTGCTTGCGACTGGCATGCGTCGCAGCGAACTGCTCGGCATACAGATTCGTGATCTCGACCAACGCTTGCCCAAGCTGCGCATCATTCGCCGAGCGGATGCGAAAGAAGATCCCCGTCGCGATCAACCAAACACCAAGACCAACGACAGAGAGCTAGAACTGCGGCCGGCAATTATGCGGGCCGTTTGGAGCCACATCCAAAACGACAGAAGGAAGATCAAGGCTGCACGCAAGTATCCGCAGCTCATCGTCGGGGATGAGGGTTTCCCATTGTCTGCGAAAAGCGTCGACAAGCTGTTCGTGGATCTGCGCCAGGCTTGCCCAGGCCTGCCCGTCAGTCTGACCAGCCATGTGATGCGTCACACCTGGAACGAACGCTTCTCCGAGCAGGCTGAATTGATGGGGCTAACGGAGACTGTCGAAGAGAAGGCCCGGAACGAACAACAAGGGTGGGCCGACAACTCGAAGTCCGCTGCCACCTATACCCGCCGTCACACTAGCCGAAAAGGGCGTGAGCTGTCTCTGAAACTCCAAGAACAACTTGAACAAAAAGATGACACAGACCGCTGAACTTCGCTCGTCCAGTGCTGTTGTAGTTTCATTGCCCGAGCGCGTATTCACGCGAAGCGGGAGCAGTTTCGACCCGAGGAAAGATCTTTGGGAGTGGGCTGACGGCCCGTTCAACGCACGCATTGACTTCAGTCGGTACAGCCGCGGATTCGAAGCGTTCGTTCTGTCCCTAAAGCAGGCGCTCCTCCCGTTCGTGAGGGGGCATTCATCCTCTCACGTCGTCAATCTGCAGGTGGCGTTTTACCATTTTGTAGACGCCATCCCGATATGTCCAGAGTCGCTTGGCGCTCAGCATATCTCCAACTACGTGGCCACGCTGGATACCCACGAAAGCTGGCGGGTTGGGACGCTCAACGGCCTGCTACAAAAGTGGGTTGAATTTGGTTTGCCCGGGGTCGATCCGGAATGCGCTACCTACTTGTTGGAGCGAAAAAAGCCGGGGAACAAGAAAGGCGAGGCAGTCCGGATGCGCAATCCGGTCGAAGGTCCTCTGAGCGAGGAAGAATACACCGCACTGTACTCCGCGGTGAACGCCGCCTATGGGCGCGGAGACTTACCGTTGTGGACGCTTTTGCTTACCCGGTTGCTCTTGGCGTGCGGGGGGCGCATTTCTCAATTCGCCTCGCTGAAGCTCAGCGACTTTGACAGCAGTACGCTGGTGCTCAACCTTCCACAGGCCAAAACGGGCCAGAAACATGCGCGAGTTAGCTTCCTCTCTTTCGAAATCAGCCGACAAACGGCGCAGCTCATAATCGAATACAAGGATGGCTTGCTGGCCGAGGGCTACGATGAAAATTCGGCCTTCTTCCCCGAAGACTTGGTCATGCCAAAAGGTCCGCGCAAACAGCTTCGTGGCAGCAGCGACATGTTCTACGGGCACTGCACTCCCCCCAACCTTTCGAGGTGTTTCAAGGCTCTCTTGCAGGATATCGCGCCGCCAACTTCCCGGCTCGACTTCGCGCCGACACCACTGACGCCGAAGAGATTTCGATACACCTTTGGTACTCGGCTGGCGGAGGAAGGTGCGAGCAAAGTGGTCATCGCAAATCGTATGGGGCATGTAGACCTGCAGCAGGTCGAAGTGTACGTCGCAGCTTCGCCGAAGATTGTTGAGAATATTGACAAGACTATGGGAGAGTTGCTGGCACCGCTCGCCCAGGCATTTAAGGGCAAGGTCGTACTCGACGAGCAGCACTCCACGCATCAAGGCGCGCCCGGAAGCCGAATCATTGATTTCCGGGTGTCCAAGGACCCCGTGGGTAGCTGCGCTGGCAAAGGAAAAAACTGTGCCTTCAACAAGCCAGTGGCCTGCTACGCGTGCTTCCGGTTCGAGCCGTGGCTTGACGCTCCGCACGAGAAGGTGCTTGTACGCTTGGAGGCCGACCGGGAGCGTTGGTCGGCGGACGACCGGATGGCAGCGGTGAACGATGAGCCCATCCGGGCAGTCAAGGAAGTGATCGCGCTTTGCGACCAGATTTGGCAACAGCGAACGGAACAGAACTCGGAGGCTGCAACGTGAGCGCCCCAGTCCTCAGCTTCACACCTCGAGCCGAGCTGGAGCCCTTGGCCAATCTCGAGGCATTCGTGGCCCTTTGTAAGGACTCTGACGTGCTGAACGCCAAGGCTCAGTTCGAAAAGAACGTCTGGGATATCGGCTATCTGAAGGGGCACAACAAGGTGAACCGCGCCGTCTTCAGCACCTTGGAGGCTGCCCGCGAAAATAAGCCCGAGCCGACCTTGCCACTGCCATTCCTGGACTTTGCGAAAGCGGCCCTTGTCTATCTTCATGATAAGCGTCCGGTAGAATCCCAAGGTCAGCGCATCGCTGCGCTTCGATGCCTGGAAGCTGCATTGCGCGACTCAACCAAAGGTTCGCGCCCGACGGCTGTCGATGAAATGGTGCTGGACAGCGCGGTTGAACTTGCCAAGCAGCAGGTATCGCCCTCTGTAGCCTACCGGACCGCAGGTCAGCTTGAATACATCGCCGAGTTCATGCGGTCGAAAGGGTTCATTCGTCTTCGCCAACGATGGGCTCATGGCGTCAAAAAGCCACAAGAAGGAGGATCGCGCATTTCAAAGGAGGCGTTGACCGCGCGTCAGGAGAAACTGCCTTCCGTCGCCACTCTTCGTGCGCTTGGAGCGATCTTTCATGATGCCATCGAGCCCTCCGATGTTTTAATCTCGAGCGTGACGGGTCTGATGCTTTGCGCGCCGGAACGCATCAACGAAGTACTTCGGCTTCGGCGCAACTGCCTTGTCGAGGGCGAAGGCGAATACCGTGGGAAGCTGGGGCTACGGTGGTCGGGGTCAAAGGGAGCGGAGGACACCACGAAGTGGCTCCCCACGGAAATGGTACCCATCGCACGTCGGGCGATCGCAAACCTCATAAAGGTAACGACGCCGGCACAGGAGTTGGCGGCGTGGTACACGGCGAACCCTACGAAGTTGTACCTGCACGAGGGAGCAGCGCATCTTCGTGACAAGAAGGTCCTCACGTTGGAGGAAATCGGCCTCATGCTGTGGGGAGATGAGACGGCCACCGGACCCGCCAACAGTTGGGCGAAAATAACTAACAATCTACCCAGGCAGCGGCTTGGCGGGCGCCGTGTCGGATTTCTTTTTGAGGACGTTGAGCGCGCTGTCCTTGCGATGCTTCCCGAGACGTTCTCATACGTCCCGGGCGCCCCTGAGTTACTGTGCCATGAGTCCATGGCCATCATGCGCACGAACGAAATGCATTCGGCGAAGGCAACATACCTGTGCATGTTTAGCTGCGTCTCTTACACCGTTATCACGAAGCACTACGGGGCTGAGGGGCGGCTTTCCATCTTCGAGCGGTTCAGTTACACCGAGGATGACGGCTCGCCCATCGAGCTCAACAGCCATAGCTTGCGCCATTACCTGAACATGTTGGCACAGACCGGTGGCTTGAGCAGTACCGAAATTGCCATCTTCTCCGGTCGAAAGGACGTAAAGCAGAACCGCGCCTACGACCATATGACCTCGGACGAGGTGCAGGCGCCCATTGGTCAGGCCTTGAAGGACGGGTTCACATCAGAACTGGAACCGGTGTTCGGCGGGGCGCGGAAACTGGTCACTCGCAGCGAGTTCGAAAGCCTAGGGCTGACTGCCGCACATACGACGGATTACGGATGGTGTGAGCACGACTTCGCGAGCGAGCCATGCCACTTGCATCGCGACTGCCTCAACTGCGATGAGCAAGAGTGCATAAAAGGCGAAGCGCACAAGGAAGCAAACCTCCGCTCGCTTAAGAGCGAGACTGAGCACCTATTGAAGGTAGCCCGGGAAGCCCTAAGCGACGAAGAGTATGGCGCCGATGCGTGGGTCGAACACCAGCAACTTACGCTGGATCGGGCCAATTCTCTACTGTCGATTCTGGAAGATCCGGCGGTGCCCATTGGTACGCGAATTCGTTTGGATGTGAGCAATGCCTCGCTCATCACAGAGGACAATGTTCGTCCCGTCAGATTTGTCCAGACTACACGCCAAAAGGCTATTGCATGAAAAAGGACCGGGCGCAGAACCTAACCGCTGAGCGTATTGCCGTAGTTCTTGATACTTTGGATGCATGGACAGGCAAACTCACATGGGATCTCTTGCTGGATGCAGTGAAGGAATCCACGGGTTCCCGATACTCCCGGTTCACGTTCGCCGAATACCCGGAGATTGCCAACGCCTTCTCGCTCAAGAAGGACGCATTGCGCGGTACCTTGCCGCGAGCACGTGGTGAGCCGCGAGACGAACGGCTTCGTGCCGCGCTGGCACAAGTAGAGCGCTACAAGGCGAAGGCAAAGCGGCTCGAAGCGGAGAACCAGCTCCTGACCGAGCAGTTTGTGACATGGGCGCTGAACGCCGAACGCAAAGGTGTGACAATGGACATGCTTAACGCACCGCTTCCAAAGCCGAAGCGGGACCGCTCGAAGGGAGAGGATTGATGGCGAACGGGCAGCAAATCGCTGAGGAGAACGTCCAGCGGTTCACAACATGGGCTGCGTCAAAAACAGAGGCCGACTTCCGGGACATGGTGGTCCGTGGTGTTCTATCCCGGACCGAGATCGCGGCGGAGTGCGGTTTCGCTAAGTCGGCGCTTGCGCAGAATCCACGCATCCGAGAGGCGCTCAAAAAGCTAGAGGGAGACCTCCGTGAGCGAGGAGTACTACCACGACTTGCGGCGGGAGACGACGTTGTTGCGACATCATCTCCACCCCGACCTGGTGATTCTGCCCGCTCCGCTAGGGACGCTGAGCGTCTCTCTCGCCTGGAGCAGGAAAACGCAAGCCTGAAAGCGGAGAATTCCGAGCTCAAGCGATTGCTTGCCCGCTACACAGTGCTACAGGACGCCTTGGCGGAGACAGGGAGGCTTCCCCGGTGACCGTGGCTACCGATGTGACCTTGCGCGTGACGGCGGTCCGAACGCAGAACCCCCGAGGCTTCGGAGGCGCGATCTTCACTGGCGTACCTGTAAACGCCTCAGGTTCTGTCCTGAGTGCCTGCACCTATGTCGTAGTCAAGGCAACGGCGTCGACGCTTTGCGACGCACAGGTAGAGCGGGGCCAATGGTGGACAGTGACGGGGCCCGTCACAGAGAGAAGGTCTGTCGTCGACGGTTTCGAGTTGATCGAACAGCAGGTTGAGGCGGAGAGCGCTTGCCTGGCTCGACCATCGGGCGAACATATCGTTACCTACATCGCCGAGAGCCCAGCTTTTGATGGCATTGGATCTGTCAAGGCCCGTCGATTGTGGGAGCGGTTCGGTGAGGAACTGTATGACTTGTTGGACGCTGGCGAAGCCACGGCGTTTGACGACGTGCTGACAGATGCCGCAGCCAAACGCCTGGTCGAGGCTTGGGCCGTCCAGGGGAAGTCTCGTACTCTGCAGTGGCTGCAAGCACAGGGCTTTGACGTTCGTGTTGGCAGAAAGATACTACGGTTCTTTGGCGATGAGGCGCAGCAACGCATTGAAGAAGATCCCTATCGTCTGCTTTCATTTGCGGCTGGATGGGTGGAAGTCGACCGTCTGGCGATGAATCGTTTCGGCGTGAGGGCGGAAGATCCCAGACGGCTTCGCGGGGCCGTGGAGGAGGCCTGCTATCGCACCTTCGCGAAGGGTCACACAGTGCTCCTCGAGACGGAGTTGGTGCGTCAGGTGGGGCCGTTGTTAGGGCAGGCTCCGAAGGGGATGCGATGGGCAGACTTGCTTGCCTTGGCCGTCACCGAAGGTATCGCCAACGGCAGCGTTGTACGCACAGAGCACGGTCTCCAGCCTTTCGGCGCGCTGGTGATGGAACGGCAGGTTGCCAAGACCATACAGGAACGGCTGATCGTCAGTGACCAACAGTTGATGTCACCGTTTAGCGTTGACCGACTCATTGCGGCGGGCGAGATGGAGGACGCTATTGAGCTCAACGTCGAACAGCGGAGCGCAATTCATTTGGCGGCGAAGCTTCCGTTCATATGCATTACAGGCGGCGCCGGTGTGGGGAAGACGACGGTCCTAAGATCGCTGTACCGTCTCTACGACAAAGCAGGCGTCAGAATCCTACAGGTCGCCCTTGCCGGCCGGGCCGCCAAACGCATGCAAGAGGCAACGGCTCGACCTGGCGCGACCATCGCGAGCTTCCTGAAGGCCATAAATGTTGCGACCTTCGAAGGCCCAACGGTCCTCGTCATCGATGAATCGAGCATGGTCGATATCGTCTCAATGAGCAACATTTGCCAGGCTCTACCGAGCCATGTGCGCCTGGTGTTGGTCGGCGATCCTCACCAACTTATGCCGGTAGGGCCCGGACTCGTCCTGCATTGCGTCATGCAGTTGCCTTCGATTCCCATGGTCGAATTGAAGACGGTGAAGCGCTATGGGGGTGAAATTGCTGCGGTGGCAGAAGCTGTTCGCGCCGGACAATGGCGTCCCATGTCCACCGACGATACTGCTGCGGTTGCCTTCATCCCTTGTGAGGAGGCGTCGATCGCTGATTTGATCGTGGAGTTGTACGCATTGGACACCGCCAACACCCAAGTGCTGGCCCCTTTGCGCAACGGGCATGCGGGAACTCGGGCTCTCAATCGGCTGTGCCAACAGCGGTTCACCGGCCACCAACCGGCGATTACACGTTGGAACGCTGAATTCGAGCAGACCGAGCATTGTGGGCTAAATGTCGGCGACGCCGTGCTTTGCACGCGCAACCTCTGGGACAAAGGCCTACAAAACGGATCACTCGGCCGGATCGTGGAGTTGGTGGCGCAGTCAGGTGAGACAGAAGATTCGGCCTCTATCTTGGCTTGGATCGACTGGGACGACGGCGTTCGACGCCCGCTTACTGCTGAGTTCGGTCCCGCAGATTTTTGGGAGAACCGTGCGGCAACCGCGCGAACCAATGGCCTTGCCGCCTTGACCGACGCAATACTCGGACGCTGGTTTACCCCCGAATTTGCAGCCCGTCGTCCGGATGTCATTGACTTTGCGAGATCAATGCTGGCTGGAGTCGACCCCAATGGGTACGCAGCCTGCTGTCAAGCCGCCGCTCCGTTCGATTTTGGAGACAAACTCTCCGGGATTACCCAACCCACGCTTGTCATAGCGGGCACACGCGATCTGGCAACGACAGTGGCGCAAGCCGGTGTGCTCCGCGAGGGCATTCCGCATTGCTACTATCGGGAAATGGATACGGCTCACATCGCGAATCTGGCGGAAGGCGACGCATTCGCTTTAGTTGTGCAGGAATTCCTGCGGGAACCGTGATCGCTGTCTGGAAATTGAACAGGAGAAAATGATGATTGCTAACAAGGAAGAGATTCACGCCGCGTGCATGGCGACGCTCGACAGGTTCATGGACGCGCTGAACGAACACGATGCGAGGGGCATGGATGCAACGATGCATTTCCCTCATCTTCGATTGGCTGACGGAAAGTTCAAAGTCTACGAGGCGCCTGGTCAGAATCCGATGGACCTGTTCGTCAGGCTAAGAGAACAAGATGACTGGAAATACAGCCGATGGATTCGGAGGGATCTGATTCAGTTCAACAGCTACAAGGCGCATTACGCACTCAGCTACACGAGGTACAGAAGTGACGACTCGATCATTGGAACCTACGAATCACTTTACGTGCTGACATTGCAGGATGGACGGTGGGGCATACAGGCACGATCCAGCTTCGGGCCGTGACCGAGCTCTAATATCTGGCGAGGCGCGATTCAATTCGTGCAAACCAAGCTCCGATGTGCCAGCCAAAACGAGATCATGACTGGAATTCCAAGAATAACCCTCAATCAACGGCTTTGGTTTCCCCTGAGCCTGATCTGGCTGGCCATGCTGGGAACAGCTACCTACGACGCATTCGGTACGCGTGCGGAAATGTATGCAGGACGTCAGCGCGAGATGCAAAGCGTGGCGGAAGCGTCCGTCAGTCTCGTGGCCGCAATCGAGAAGGAGGCCGCGAACGGCAATATTTCGGAGAAGCAAGCGCAGAAGCAGGCAAAGGAGCGCCTTCGCCTAATCCGATTTGGCACGGACGGCTATGTGGCAATCACCGATTTCTCCGGCAGGTCGCTCATGCATCCATTCAAGCCAGAAAATGAGGGCACGGACTTTAGTGGTCTGAAGGATCCGAGCGGCAAGCTTATCTATGTGGAAATTTCCAGGGTCGCCCGGGATCAAGGAGGCGGCTTCCTGACCTATATGTGGCCGAAGCCGGGTGCAACAGAGCCGCTGCCAAAGCTCGGCTACGTCAAGGCGTTCAAGTCGTGGCAATGGGCCATCACCACCGGCGCCTACGTGGACGACATCGAAGCGGCATTCCGGAAGAAACTTCTTCTCTCCATCCTGATGCTGCTAGCGCTTGGCGGAGCTGCCACTTTGCTGGCCGCGTGGCTATTGCGTGGTGTTCAGAAAGAGCTCGGTGGGGAGCCAGCGTATGCAGCATCAATTGCGAACAGCATTGCTGACGGCGATTTTACCCGCCGCATTGAAATTCGCCAAAATGACACCTCCAGCCTGCTTCATGCAATGAACCGCATGCAGACCAGGCTTGCCAGTACAGTGAAGCAGATTCGAGATGCCGTCAGCTCGGTGAGCACAGCATCCGCTGAAATTGCGTCCGGCAACACGGACCTCTCCTCGCGTACCGAGCAGCAGGCCGCCTCACTTGAGGAAACTGCGGCCTCGATGGAGGAGCTGACTTCCACAGTGAAGCAGAATACAGACAATGCGCGGCAGGCAAATCAATTGGCTGCGTCCGCGTCGGAAGTAGCGGGCAAGGGCGGTGACGTGGTCTCGAAGGTGGTCGAGACCATGGGATCGATCAGTGAATCTTCCCGGAAGATCGTCGACATCATCGGGGTAATCGAGGGCATTGCGTTCCAAACCAATATTCTCGCGTTGAACGCCGCGGTCGAAGCCGCTCGAGCCGGGGAACAGGGAAGGGGTTTCGCAGTAGTAGCCGGCGAGGTCCGCACGCTGGCTCAGCGGTCGGCTGCAGCAGCGAAGGAAATCAAGACACTGATCGAAAGTTCGGTAGAGAAGGTCGATGCGGGTACCGTCCTGGTCGGCCAAGCGGGTCACACAATGGCAGAGATTGTCGAGAGTGTGAAGCGAGTCACTGACATCATGGGCGAAATCACGGCCGCTACCCAAGAGCAGACCTCGGGTATTGAGCAGGTCAACCAGGCCGTTGCTCAAATCGATGATGTCACTCAACAGAACGCAGCATTGGTCGAGGAAGCCTCTGCAGCCGCGCAATCGCTACAACAGCAGGCAAACCAGCTTGCACATGCAGTCAGTGTATTCAGGGTGGATAGCTAATAGAGGCATCAAGCTCGCGCTCCTTCAATACGTATTCTCAAGCTTCGACTGCTCCCGGTATCTGTTTTGGACGTTGTGGTGTCGCCACGAGATGCCTTGTCCCATAGCGATGCTTTCCAGATCCGCCGAGTCCAGGCCCGCTGTATCACGCCCCCAAGTTGCAGGCGTCAAACACATGTCGAAGAGCGCGGTTGCGGCTGTCGATGTGCAACCGGTAGTCACTCGCTCGCTAAACACGCCCTTCGCGATGGCCGTTTCCAATGCGATCGGTGGCGTGTCACGCCTGACGGCGTTCTTTGTGGTCCCCACGAGCCTGGTAGGGGCAATCGTGAGGGTGTGATGCTCTCCTGGCTGCCCCTACGCTGGGGCATTGCGGCGTGGTGCATTCCTTGGCGTGAGCGCACATGGCGCGAGAACCACGAAGGCCTACCAGCTTGGCAGGGAAGAGGGGTCCGTAGCAGAGCTCGTCATGATCCTGACGGGCTGCTCAACGTCGCTGTGTCGCCGCTGCTTTCGCTGTTCCTGCATGCGCTGCTGGAGTAGGGCCGCCAGTCAGACTTCGTCTGTCGCCGCCATCATGTAAGCCTTGCAGTAGCCAACGACGCTAGCCGCAAAGGCCAGCAGTGCCAGCATGGCGCCAACGGCGGCAAGCCCTGTCCAGCCGTCGCGTTGCGCGCCAATTCCCCCAATTGCGGCACCCGCCGCCCCCCCAAGGAAATACGAGACCATGAATGCCGTGTTGAGCCGGTTGCGGGCTTCAGGACGCAGCGAGTAGATCCGCGCCTGATTGGCAACGAAGGCGGCCCGGTTGCCCAGGTCCAGCAGTACCGTGCTGACGAGCAACCATGAAAGGTGCGTGGCGCCAGTCGAAACCAGCACGAAGGCCAGAAACACCGTGAGCGCGCCCGCGGCGGAGACCAGGCTGGCATGGATGCGGTCGACCAGGGCGCCGATGTACGGTGACGCCACGAGGCCGATCAGGCCGACCAGTCCAAACGCGCCCACCGTGCCAGGGCCGAATTGATACGGCGGCTGTGCCAGTAGCACGGCCAGCGTGGCCCAGAATGCGCTGAAGGCGCCGAATGCGAGGAAGCCGGTCGCGATAGATATGCGCAATGTCGATTCTGTGCGAATCAGCGAAACGAGCGACCGCATCAGATCGCGATGACGTATCGCCGCCAGGCCGGTCGCACGGGGAAGCCGGGCAACGACGGCAATGAGCGCCAGATCGAATGCGGCGGCTGATACAAACATCGTGCGCCACCCGAAATGAGCGCCAACGAATCCACTCAATGTGCGGGCCAGAAGTACACCAGACGACAGGCCGCCCAGGAGCATGCCGACGGTACGCCCGCGCCGCTCCGGCGACGCCATACCCGACGCCGACGGAATGATGATCTGGGCGGTGATGGCGGTCACGCCAACGACAAAGCTGCTGGCAATCAACAGCCGGAACGACGGGGCCATCGCGCACACAAGGAGTGCGATGGCATTGCCAGCAATAGCCATGGTGGCCAGCTTGCGCGGCTGCACACTGTCGGCCAGCGGCACGAACAGCAAGAGGCCCAATGCATAGCCGAGCTGGGTGACGGTGGCAATCAGGTTGCCCCGCGTAGGCGAGACACCGAATGACGTGGCAATCTGCGGGAGCAGCGGCTGGTGGTAGTAGATGGCCGAGACGGCCAGGGCACAGGCCAGAGCCATAAGGAAGACCTGCCGCGAAGTCAGCCCGGACGTCACGCCATGCTGTCGATCCGTCATGGCGAATTATCCCCGCGGCAGCGCCGTAATGAATTCACGTGTGTCGACGATGCTATGCGCGAAAGTCGGCCCGTTCAGTTCGTGGGCGGCACGCATCATTTCTTGCCGGAACGCCGCCGTGGCGTCCTTGATCAACGTGACGTGGTAGCCGAGTTCCTGCGCGTATCGCGCGGTGGCCTCGATACAGGTGTTGGCCAGAAGGCCCACCACTGCCACGTGCGTAATGCCGTGCTGCTTCAGCTGGAAGTCAAGGTCGGTGTTGGCGAAGCCGCTCGACCCCCAGTGCTCGTGCGCGATGATGTCGCCAGGTTGCGGCGCGAAGTCGGGATGCCATTCCCCGCCCCATTCGCCAGCGGCAAAATGATGGCCCTGCATGATCTTTTGCTGACTGGGACTCGGGTGGCACCAACACTCGTAATCGCCTGGGCGCCAGCGGCGGTGCGGAACGATGACCACCTGGATGCCAGCAGCCCGAACCGCCTGCGTGATGGCGCGGAGATTGTCCAGTAGTCCCACTTCTTCGGCGATGTCCTTGATGAACGGCCACACCTTGCCGCCTTCCGACAGAAAATCGTTGTAGGGATCGACCAACAGCAGCGCCGTCGATTCGGCGCGATAGGATGAATTGCTCATGTTGCACAGCTCCTGATGCGTGGCATGCCGCAGGGTTCTTCATCGGGACCCGGCATGGATTCCGGTCACTGGCGCGGACCCGCTACCCAGCGCCAGAAATGGCGGCGGCTGGACGGGGGGATCCGCTTCCGACTTATTTGGCGGGCACTACCAGCGGTAGCCCTTTCTTCACTACGTAGGTCGCAAGCTCCGAGGCTCTGCCGGTGCCGACATTCTTTGCCGAATGTGGCGTGCCGGCCGGGATGAACAGGGAATCGCCAGCCTTGAGCGTCACCGGCGGCTGGTCTCCGAGTTGATACTCGAGCGTTCCCTGGAGCACGTGGGCGATTTCTTCCCCCGGATGCGAATGTTTTGGCGCAAACGTGCCCGGTTCGAAATCGACTCGGACCTGGATGCCTTCGCGATTGGGCACGCTGAGATCGTGCTGAACAAGGTCGGTGCGTTGGATGCCGGCCATCTGTGCGAGGGCGGACTGAAGCGTCAGCGCGGTGCCGGCGATGAGCAGGGTCGCGGCGAGAGGGTAACGAACTGTCATGGTGTGGGTCTTTCGTTGCGATTTCAGGGTGAGTAATACCTTCACAACCGAATGGCAAGCAAAGCAGGCGTTCTGGCTAGTGCCACGGTCGCGAGCAGCGTCAGAAGCGTTCGCCTCAAGGGCTGGTCTGGCGCAGCGATCGGAATGCCGCGCGCAGTTCCTCGGCGAAGAGTTGAGGCTGCTCCCAGGCGGCAAAGTGGCCGCCCTTGTCGGCTTCGTGGAAATAATTCAGGTTGCGATAGGCTCGCTTTGCCCACGTTTCGGAGGGGCGATAGACGTCCTCCGGAAATACCGTGATCGCCACAGGCAGCGAGATCTCGGTAGTCTTTTGCGCCGCCGCGAACAACGGGCTTCGTCCCTTGTTTTCCCAGTAGAGACGTCCCGCGGATGCGGCGCTGTTCGTCAGCCAGTACAATGTGAAGTCGTCCAGCACCTCGTCCTTCGTCAGGGATTGTCGGGGATCCGCGCCATAGTCCCACTCTGCGAATCCCGGATGCCCGAGCATGAAAGCCGCAAGGAAAGCCGGTGAATCCGTTACGCCATAGCCGATCGTCTGTGGCCGGGCGCCCAACATCGTGGTGTAGGCAGAGTTCCCCTGTCTGGTGAATGCAAGAAGCGTGTCGAAGGTCGCGCGTTCTTTCACGGTAAGACCCACCGGCGCGGGTCCGCCCGTGGCCAGCGCCGCGGCCACTTCCGGCGGCACTGTAGCCGGCAGATTGAGGTGGATGCCTGCCAGTCCCCGCAGCGCGTGCCGCGCCATGGCGCTGGTGATGGGGGCACCCCAATCGCCGCCTTGGGCGACGTAGCGCGTATACCCGAGGCGCTGCATCAGTTCCGCCCAGACTCGCGCGATGTGGTCCGGGTCCCACCCGGTGACAGTCGGTTTGCCGGAGAATCCGTAGCCGGGGATGGATGGGATGACGACGTCGAAGGCATCGGCGGCGTAGCCTCCGTGTGCAGCTGGGTCCGTAAGTGGGCCGATAACCTTGACGAATTCGAGGACGGAGCCCGGCCAGCCGTGCGTCATGATGAGCGGCAGCGCGTCCGGACGTTTGGAGCGCACCCAAATGAAGTGGATGTCGACCCCGTCAATGGTGGTCACGTACTGAGGTAAGGCATTGAGCCTGGCTTCGGCCTTGCGCCAGTCGTAACGCGTCCCCCAGTAGCGCACCAGCTCGTGTAGCCGCGCCAGTTGTGCCCCCTGGGTGCGGTCCGCTACCGTTTCCTGGTCCGGCCAGCGCGTGGTCGCGATGCGTTGGCGCAGATCGGCGAGCGCGGAGTCCGAGACATGCACATGGAAGGGGTGGACGAGCGTCGTATCGGCTTGCGGAGACGCGCTGGCGAAGGCAGAAACGGACAATGTAAGGGCCGCCAGGAGTGCGGACATGCTGGAAGACATTGAGCTGGGCTTTGCCATAACGATCCACAAGGCACAAGGATCTCAATGGCAGCGCGTTATCATTCCTATTACCAAGTCTCGGCTGTTGGATCGCACGTTGCTTTACACAGCGATCACGCGCGCTCAGACCCAGGTCATCTTGGTAGGGAACGTAGAGGCGGCTCGCAGCGCAGTCCTGGCTCCGCCCAAAGCCAGAAGCCGCAAGGTAGCTTTGGATCTTGCTCTCCGGCATTTCCTTGTCGCTGATGGGCAAAGGGTTGCGGGGTATGGGGGCGCCTTAGCCCCCATGCAAGCTTAGGGCGGCTATCATTAGGCGGCGGTGGTATGCGGCTGACGACGGTTGATAACAGGGGTGCCTGGTCGCTCCTTGCAAGCCAACTCGAGGCTGCAATTGGCTACCCACAAATGGTGTGTCGCGAGCCCTTCAGAGCCGATTTGAGGCGCCCGCACATCGTTGTACCAACAAAACCGTGGGTCCAATGTCCTGCAAAGCCTTTTACTCACTCACATCGAGCGGTCTATCCACAGTTTTTAGTGGGCATAACCGTTTTAATCTTGTGTAACCAAAATCTGTAAAGAACGACCCCGCCTTTGTGCGGGGTTTTTTCTTTTATATCAGTACCTTATGTGGCGGTGGGGCAGTGGAAATATTCCGGCGGCGTCCTCGTCACAGCGGATGAATCTTTGTCAGTAAGCTTGATTGTTAACTTTTGATGGCCGCTGTCACGACTTTAGGCGTGTCGCCAGCCTTTCACAGCGGCGATTAGGAGGATTGGGAGTGGTCGCCTGGATGGCCACGTATTACTCCGTGGGAGCTTAGAGCCACTTCGTAATCGTTAGGGTGGCGGCACTTTGGCTTCTATCGCAGTGCGTGGGTGACACGGAAAAGTCGTAAACATTGCCTACGGTGGTTTGGACGCGCTGGCCAAGGAGAAAGCTATGCACGCCCGATTCCATGTGGTGATCGTCCGCCACCCAGACGGCGAACGCCTGCCAATCCTGCTTGACGCCCGCCGGCAGCCCATCGACTGGATCAACGAATATTCGATCAAGCGGCTTCGCCCACGGCTGTCGGCCAATAGCCTGCTCAAGGCGCTACAGATCCTGGGTATGCTATGGGCGTGGGCAGCAAGACAGTCCTTCTGCCTACAGGAGCGCCTCAGCACCGGCGAGGGGCTGTCCCCGGACGAGATCGTGAGCCAGCTCTATCCCCGGCTGCGCCGCGACTTCCAGGCGCGAGCCAAGGTGCGCAAGCTGGTAGTCGCTCCCAGTACTGTGTTGCAGCGACTGCAGGTCATCTCCCGCTTCGTGACTTGGCATCTTGAAGCAGCCATGGCGCGTTGGCCGGCGGGCAGCCCGGAATTGTGGGATATGAGGAGACGACTGAAATGCATCGAGCATGCCTTTGCTACAGCCGGACGGGCTCGCCCGGAAGCGCCCCAACACGCCAGAGCACTATCGACGGAGCAGGTCCAGCGGCTGCTGCTGGTCTGTCGACCGGGGCATGACGAAAATCCTTGGAAGCCGCCGTACCAGGAGCGCAACTATCTTATCGTTCTGATGCTGTTGCTTCTCGGGCTTCGGCGGGGCGAGCTGCTCAAGCTGAAAGTGGGCGATTGCATGCTCTCGCGCAGCATTCCGGAGATAAGGATCGAGCGATCGCCGGACGACGAATGGGACAGCAGGCGCGATGAACCCCAGGTCAAGACAGCGTCTCGGCAACTGCCTTGTGACCGCTCGCTTGCCACCCGTCTCAACGCCTATATCTGCCAGATCCGGCGCAACATTGGTGGTGCCGACAAAACGCCCTTCCTGTTCCTGAGTCGAAGTGGAAGTCCAATGAGCCTGGCGCGCGTGAATGGCGTGCTGAATCAGATTGGCGTCGTGCACGAGGAGTTCGCCGACTTGCATCCTCATTGCCTGCGCAGTACGTGCGCCACCAGCTTCCGGGCCCAGGGATTGAGCAATGGACTGGACGAGGATCGAGTCGAGAAGCACATGATGTACTTCTTCGGCTGGCGATCCTCGGATTCGCTTCGACCGTACATAGCAGATGCGATCCGCAGGGAATCGTGCGAGTTCAGTCTCGGCTACCAGGCCACGCTCCTGGGGGGCGATCGGGGATGCCCGCGCCCTGCAAGCGGCTTCGACGGTCGCTCCACCCCAGACGCATCTAGGCCCACCGGAGGTCCAAACTGTAAAGTCTTCGATGCCTCTTCGGGCAAAACTTTACGAAATACTTGACACTTTTCCTTGGTGCTGCAGCACTATGCGTGCAATCGGCCTGTGTACGTATGCGGTATTCGCTCACTCACGCACAGGGCATTTCGGAGTTTTTGGTATTAACAACCGTTCTGACGATTGCTTTTCTGCTTCTGTCAAGAACAAGCCCGCAGCCCTGTCGCTGTGGGCTTCTTTGTTTACCTCTCTCTGACGGAGTTACTGGACTGAGTCTTGCAGCCCACCTCTCGGGATGCGTGAACAAGTCAGTCCCTATCTTGTCTTCCCCCAACCACGCACCGCTGGCGCTCGCAGCCCCACGCGCACTGAGTGTGCCGCAGGGGCGTAAGCGCAAAAACAATACATAAATATTGTTTTTCATCGAAATTCCGGCTATGTTCGAGGGTTCGTTAGGCGGGGTAGCCCTCCGCTGTGGAGATAGACAATGGAGAACACGGTACGGTCGGAGCGATCCCGCCAGATCATCCTCGACGCAGCAATCGCCATCCTCGCGCGCGAGGGCCCTGGCCGGCTCACGATCGATGCCATCGCGCAAGAGGGCGGGATCAGCAAGGGCCGGGTGATGCACCAGTTCCGTACAAAGGCAGCCGTGGTGGAGGCGCTGCTGGAGCATCAGATCGAATACTTCGACAAGTTCGCGAAGGACTACTTTGCCGCTGCCGGCGCCGGGAATCCCGAGGCGCAGCTGTCGGAGCAGATCCTGGCGTTTCGCGAATCCATCTCCCATCCACAGTCGCTCGTCTTTGCCATCCTCGGCTCCATTGCGGAGAACCCCGAACTGTTGTCGGTGGTCAGGGAGAAGACGGCCGAGAAGGTGGTGCGCATCAAGGAAGAGGCTGAGGATCCCGATCTGGCGCTCCTGCGCTGGCAGGCTGCCCAGGGGATGGTGCTCGCAAAGATGCTGGGGCTCTGCCCGCTTGCGCCGCAGGAGCGCGACCGCTTGTTCGACCGGCTGCTCGACAGCCAGGCCTGGACAACGCAGCCCAAGCCCAAGAAAAGAAAGTAGTCCGCGCTAGAGCTAGACGGTGCCTGGCAAGGCGTCGGCGATATCTGCCCAGGCGGCAGCCAGGCTGCCGCCCACGGACGTGCAAAGCGTCTGATCTGAAGCAGGAGCCCCGGGACTTGCCGCAATAGGGCAAGCATCGGGCGGCACCGCGCTGGCTCCGTCTGCCCGTCTCTCCCTCCCGCCCCCCTCCCGACCTCCAGCGATTGTTAGTCTTCAGCCGCTTTCCTGCTCAAAAACAAACCGACTG
>NZ_BAAILO010000211.1:106350-141763 GCF_054589115.1 Cupriavidus sp. 8B
GCGTCCCAAGGCAGCGCTCGTTACGTCAGAGTCCTGCTCTTCCATGGATAACGCGAAACATTGGCGCCTTTTGGCGCTGTGGATTCGTGCGCCTGTTTGCAGCGGCGCTGCTTCACAGTCCAGGGAATAGAACCAGAGTCGACCAGTGCTTGGATTCGCAAGCATGGCTCACCCACCAAATGGCCTCCGACCTCCGTTCAATAGCGAACGCTGTCCGCTGGGCAAATCAACGAAGGGATTTCAAATGCTCGCCTCCAACACAACGAACCGACTTCTGGTGATGGCAGTACTTGCCGTGGTCATGACAGGTTGCGCGAGCACAAAGCCCGTGGCCTATTCCGGCATCTCATCGTCAACCGTGCTGACAACCAACGCCAAAGAGGAAGCCGAGCGTATTCCGTATAGCTATGCGACGACGGTGGACTGGCGCAAATACACTTCGATCATCGTTGACCCGGTTGAAATCTACAAAGGCAGGGACCATCAGTTCGAAGATATGTCCGCTGAAGACAAAGCCGCGCTTGCGAGCTACATGCAGTCGCAATTTTCCGAAAAACTTAAAACCCGCTTTGCTGTAGTGAACAGCCCGGCCCGGGACACGTTGCGCCTGAAGCTGACCCTGACCGGTGCGAATACCACTACACCTGTTCTCGGGCCATTGTTGCGCTTCGACATTGCCGGTGGGCTCTATAACGGGGTGCAGGCGATCCGGGGGCGAGAGGGCGCGATGACTGGCTATGTCATCTACGCCGTCGAGATTTTCGATGCGCAGAGCAACCGGCTTCTCAAGGCATACATCACCAAGCAATACCCCAATGCCATGAACGTTGTCGCCAATTTCGGCGCATTGACTGCGTCCAGGACTGGCATCGATAAAGGTGCGGATGCACTCGTAGAACAACTCCGGTGACCACGTCGCTGCCATGTGTCCCGCTTGCTGGCTGGTCTTAAGTTGAGCAGCAAGCGGCATCCAGCCGGAGTTGAGTCATGGACCTCAGAAGCTGTGCCGCCATTGTCGCGGCATGGGTGGCGCTCTGCATTGGCTGCGGCTGGATCGCCGGTCAGATGGCGCAGTGGCTTGCGATGCCGTAGTCAGCGTAGTTGACGGCAACACGTAGTGTTCGCCGTTGCGACGCTCGAACCTGCTTTGCGCCCGTGAGGTACCGTAATGCCCCCCTTCGTGAAGCGAGATGCTTCGGCTCACCCAGTGAGCATCCCGCACTTGATCGCCTGCAAATATTGCGACGCTGTCCATCAGCAAGCTGATCTCGCCGAGGGCGAGCGCGCGCTGTGCCTGCGCTGCGGCGGTCTGTTGTATCGCGAGAGTCAGCGCGCCTATCAGCGCCAGCTGCCGCTGGTGGTGACCGCGCTGATCCTGTTCATTCTCTCAAGCGCCTGTCCCATCGTCGAGATGGATCTCAAGGGCGTGCGCATCGAGACCTCGCTGTGGGGCGCGATACAGGCCCTCGCTACCGGCCAGATGGCACCGGTGGCCATCCTGGTGTTCGCTACCACCATCCTGTTTCCTTTTGCCGAAATGCTGATGATGCTCTGCCTGCTGGTGCCGATGGCCCTGCGCCGCATGCCCCCGGGATTCGGTCGTCTTGTCCGCGGTGTCCAGCAGGCCAGGCCGTGGGGCATGCTCGAAGTGTTCATGATCGGCGTGCTGGTCACGCTGGTGAAGCTCTCGACCGTTGCCCAGGTGCTGCCGGGCGTCGCGCTGTGGTCGTTCGCCGCACTGATGATCGTGCTCGCCGCGATGCTTTGCTTCGACCCGCGCGACCTCTGGCGGTACCTGGATGAGGATGCGCCACGATGAGAATCCCAACCGCCACAGCACACACGGCTGCCTCACTGGGTCTTCTGTCTTGCCACGCCTGCGCCGCGCTCAGCCCGCGCGATCTGGCGGGCGAACCCTGCCCGCGCTGCGGCGCCACCCTGCATCATCGCAAACTGCGGAGCCTGACCCGCACATGGGCCTTCCTGCTGGCGGCCTACATGCTCTATATCCCTGCCAACCTGCTGCCAGTGATGGTGACGCAATCCATCCTCGGCACGCAGCGCGACACCATCTTCTCCGGCGTCATCTACCTGTGGATGTCGGGCGCCAATCTGCTCGCCATCATCGTACTGATTGCGAGCATCGTCGTGCCGCTCTTGAAGATGGCGATCCTTACCCTATTGCTGCTCACCGTGCAATTGCGCTCAAGCTGGCGCATCCGCCAGCAGACCCGCCTCTATGGCCTGCTTGAACTGATTGGTCGCTGGTCGATGCTCGATATCTTCGTGGTCGCGCTGCTGGCTTCGCTGGTACGGGCGGGTTCGCTAGCGACCATTGTTCCAGGAGGCGGGGCGATTGCCTTCGGCTCCGTGGTGGTGCTCACCATGATGGCTTCGCTGAGTTTTGACCCACGCCTGCTGTGGGATTCGCTGGATGCAAGACATGTCCGACCTTGAGGCATCCGTGCCCCTTCCGCCTTCTCCCACGTGGCCACCGTCGCCGCCGATGCCCGGGCCGGAGCGCCGGCAGCGCGGGCGCTGGGTACCCTCGCTCGTCTGGCTGATTCCGCTTGTCGCCGCCGTGATCTCGCTGTCATTGCTGATCCACACATTGGCCGAGCGCGGCCCTTCGATCACCGTGAGTTTCCGCTCCGCCGAAGGACTCATCCCCGGCAAGACCCCGGTGCGCTACAAGGCCGTGGATATCGGCCTTGTCAAGTCACTGCGCCTGGCGCCGGACCGCTCGCATGTCGTCGCCACTATCGAGCTGACTAGCGATGCCGAGAGCTTCTCGACCAGCGATACGCGCTTCTGGGTGGTGCGCCCGAGGATTGCCGTGTCCGGCATCTCGGGCCTGGAGACGCTGGTGTCCGGCTCCTATATCGGCGTGGACGCCGGCAGGTCGGAGGTACGCAGACGCGCTTTCACGGGACTGGAAGCACCGCCTGTTGTCACCACCGATGCCTCCGGCAAGCAATTCGTGCTGCGCGCCGCCGACCTTGGCTCACTCGATATCGGCTCTCCGGTCTACTACCGGCGCGTGCAGGTCGGACAGGTGGTGGCCTACCAGCTCAATCCCGACGGCCGAGATCTATCCGTGCGGGTATTCATCAACAAGCCTTACGACCAGATGGTCACCGTGGATGCGCGCTTCTGGCACGCCAGCGGCGTCGATATCAAGCTCGACTCGGGTGGGTTCAAGCTCAACACGCAGTCGCTTGCCACGATGTTGCTCGGTGGCGTTGCCTTCCAGGCCCCGGACGATGCCAAGGCCACCGCCGTGGCAGGAGAAAACACCCAGTTCATGCTCGCCAGCGACCAGGCCAACGCCTTCAAGGCATCCGACGAACTTGCGCCTACGCTGGCCGTGCTCTACTTCGACCAGTCCGTGCGCGGCTTGTCGCCCGGCGCTCCGGTTGACTTTCGCGGCATAGCCGTGGGCCAGGTGAGATCCATCGGCATCGAATACCAGCGCGACAAAAAAGCGTTCCGCATGCCCGTCGTAGTGGAGTTATATCCGTCCCGCATTGGCTTATCCGCGCGTGATCTCGCGGATAAGCCCCACGCCAGGGGCATCGCCGATGTCCTGAACAAGCGCGGCCTTCGGGCGCAGCTGCGCACCGGCAACCTGCTGACCGGCCAGGTCTTTGTGGCGTTTGATTTCTTCCCTGGCGCGCCACCGGCAAAGCTAAGCCTGGACAACGCGGTGCCCGAACTCCCCACCATACCGGGGACGTTGGACGAGCTGCAGACCAAGTTGGGCAACATCGTTTCCAAGCTGGATAAGGTGCCGTTTGATCAGATTGGCCAAGACCTCCGGGCCACGATGGCGTCGCTGGACAAGATGCTGAGCAATGCCGACAAGCTGGTGACTCAGTTCAACGGCGATGTGATCCCGCAAGTCACCACCGCGCTGCGCGATGCACACAGGACACTGGAGATGGCCAACGGCGCGCTCGACGCAAACGCGCCGATGCAACAAGACGCGCGCCGCATGATGCAGGAGTTGACGCGCACCGCCATCTCGCTGCGCACCTTGACGGACTATCTGGAAGGGCGTCCGGAAGCCGTGGTGCGCGGCAAAACGGATCAGGAGACACCATGATGAAAGGCATCAATCAGCCACGACTGGCTGCGGGGCTGGTGATCGTGTCTGCCGCCGCTGTGCTGGCCGGCTGCGCTTCGTCCGAGGCGCGGTATTACACCTTGTCACCGGCGGCGGAGGCTCGTCCTGCGGCCATGCCGGTGACTGGCCAGGCACCGGAGCCTGTATGGATCGAAGTGGCACCCGTTCGCGTGCCGGAACGCGTCAACCGGGTCAATCTTGTCCTGAGCAACAGCAGTGGCAGGCTCAAGCTGTTGCAGCAAGATCGCTGGTCGGCATCGCTCCCGGACGAATTTCGCGACGCGCTGTCTCAACGCTTGCAAGTGAGCCTGGGCGCCGTCGATACGTACCAGCATGGCAGGCCCGGCGCGAAGCCACTTTATCGCGTCAGCGCCGAAGTGGTACAGATCGATGCCGCCATCGACGAACGTGTCAGCGCCATCGTCCACTGGACCGTGCACCGGTTGCCCGACGGCAAAGTGACGGTGGGGTACACGCGGGCGGAGCTGGCAGCGGCGGGAGGCGTGGATGGCGTTGTAGCCGCCTATCAGCAGGTAGTGATCAACACCGCCGCCGACATCGCGGCGGCGGTGCGCTCGCTACGATCGTGAGTGCCTGGGCGGGTCTGGCGCGGTCCGCAACGGCACGGCATTCATTCCATGCTGGCGCCGGAGTCCTTGGCCACCTTGGTCCACTTGGCAGTTTCCGAACGGATGAACCCGGACAACTGCGTCGGCGTCATATCGCCCGCCGCCACGCCTTGCTCCTCGAAGCGCTTCTGCACCTCGGGCAGCTTCAACACCTTGGCCAGCTCCGCGCTGACACGCTGCTCGACCGCGGGCGGCGTGCCCCGCGGCGCCATCAGCGCGTACCACGTCGTCACCTCGAATCCCTTGACGCCGCTTTCGTCGAGCGTTGGCACGCCTGGATAGGCGGTGGACCGCTTCGCCGTGGTGACGGCGAGCGCCTTCACCTTGCCGCTGCGCACGTGGGGCGCGGCGGAGGGGCTGGTTTCGATGGCCATCTGGATCTGCCCGGCGATCAGGTCCGTCATCATCGGGGCGCCGCCCTTGTAGGGCACGTGGGCGATGTCGGTGCCCGTCATCGCGCGGAACAGTTCGCCGGAGAGGTGCTCGGTGCTGCCGGTGCCGGCGGAGCCGTAGTTGACCTTGCCCGGATGTGCCTTGATGTAGGCGATCAGTTCCGGCACGGACTTGGCCGGGATCATTTGGTTGACCAGCAGCACGTTGGGTGTCAGCGCGACCATGCCGACCGGGTCGAGGTCCTTGGTGAAATCGTAGGGGAGCGTCTTGTAGATGCCGGGCGCCATGGTATGCGCCACGGTGGCAAGCAGGAAGGTGTAGCCATCGGCCTGCGCCCTTGCCACATTGGCGGCGCCGAGCGTGCCGCCGGCGCCGGGCCGGTTGTCGATCACCACCGGCTGGCGCAACGCTTCACCGAGCTTCTGGCCGATGGTGCGGCCGATGATGTCGGTGGTGCCGCCAGCGGCAAACGGGACGACCAGCGAGATCGGCCTGGCTGGCCAATTGTCCGCCGCGAATGCGACGACACCCGCCGACATGAGGGCGGTGCCGAGGATGCCGGCGATCACGGCGCGGCGTGCGGTGGACTTCATCTTGTCTCCTGCGGGAACGTTCTGGTAGTCGGCGGGGCGTTTTTTTGCTGGCAAGACTTTTTTTGCTGGCAAGACTGTACGTAGCGCCACGGGCGGGCGCCAGTCACGTTCCGGCAAGGGGTCTTCAGGCTTTGTGAAGAGTGGCGCCGGGCCAGCGCCCGTCCTCGACCAGTGCGCGGGTCACGCTGGCCAGCACGGTGCGGGCCGCCAGGCCGGCCGGGGAGAGTTCGTCGTCGCAGAGACTGACCAGCAGGTTGGGGCGATGGACCGTGCCGGTGCTGCTGCTGTCGGCGATTTCCATCATGCGCAGCGGCTCGCCGATCAGCCGGGCCACCGCCGCGCCAGGCTGGATGGTGGCGCCGAGGCCGGCGCGCACCGCATCCATCAGCATCGCCAGGCCGTCGATCTCGGCAATGACGTTGAGCGGATGCTGGCTGCGCGCAAACGCGGTATTGAGCAAGGCGCGCAAGCCGTGGGGGCTGCTCGGCAGGATCAGCGGCAGGTTGCCAAGCTGTTCGAGCTGCACGGGCGCAGCCACTGGCAATCCGGGGAGTCCCTCCTTGGCGATGACGAACAGCCGTTCGTCGAGCAGCGGCGTCACGCTCCAGCGTTGGGTACCTTCGACCTGGAACAGCACGGCGAGGTCGAGTTGCCGCGCGCCGATCATCGACGCCAGGTTGCCGGACAGGTTCTCGACCAGATGCAGCCGGATATCTGGGTAGCGCTCGCGCATGGCCAGCATGAAGGGCAAGCCGAGCACGGCGATCGTACTCGGCGCCATGCCCACGCTGACATGGCCGGACAGGCGTGCCAACTGCGCGGCGCGCACGGCGTCGTCGGCGTGGCGGATCGCCAGCTGCGCCTGCCGCCAGAAGGCCAGGCCCGCGTCGGTGGGCACGACCCCGCTCGAGGTCCTTTGCAGCAGGCGGGTCGACAGCTCGCTTTCGAGCCGGCTGATCTGCTGGCTCAATGCCGAGGTCACCACGCCCAGCTTCTGGGCTGCCTGCCCCATGCTGCCCAGTTCCACTACTTGCACGAAGTAGCGCAGCTGCCGAAGTTCCATGTTCCTTTCCCGCTTTCCATGCCCGTAAGACCGCCGTATTGTGCCTCGCGCGCGCGGCCGGGCGATAGGCATCTCGTGTCTGTTGCCGTTTTCATCGAATCATATAAATGAGTTAGTTGACTCGGCCGGGCGTTGCCTCCTATGATGGGACTGCCCTCGCATCGCTCCTTGCCCGCCCATCTTGCTGATCGAATCCCTGCTGTCGCAGACCCAGCTGACTCCCCTCGAACTCGCCTGCCTGGCGCCGATCGTGCTGTGGGCCTATACGATCTTCGGGCTCACCGGCTTCGGCTCTTCCATCATGGCGATGCCGCTGCTCACGCAGATCGTTCCGCTGCGCACCGCGGTGCCGATGATCCTGTTCTTCGATCTTGTCGCGGGAACCCTGCTGGGCATGCGCAGCCGTAGCCACGTGCATGTGGGCGAGTTGCGCAGGCTGATGCCGAGCGTGCTGGTGGGCATGATCTCGGGCCTGGCGCTGCTGATGTTCGCGCCGGAGCGTCCGCTGCTGCTGTTGCTCGGTTTGTTCGTGTTGGTGTATTCCGCGTGGAACCTGCTGTTCAAGCGCGGCTTCAGCGAGCTGGATCCGCGGCTGTCGGTGCCATTCGGCGTAGTAGGGGGCATGCTGACCGCGATGTTCGGTACCGGCGGCCCGCTGTACACAATCTACCTGGCAGGACGGTTGCGGGACGCCGCGCGGTTGCGGGCCACTACCAGCACGCTGATCGTGCTGACGGCGTTCGGCCGGCTGATCCTTTTCGCGGTAGCGGGACTCTATGCCAATGCCGCGATCTTCACGCTGGCGGCGATGCTGATGCCGTGCGCCATCGCCGGTTACTTCATGGGCGGCTGGCTGCACCGGCGTATCGCCCCGGCCAAGGTCATCCGCGCCGTATGGGCCATCCTGATCGCTGCCGGCTTCGGCCTGGTTTATCGCAGCGCGCTGGGATAAGGCCCGGCGCGCCGCGCCTTTCACTTGCGTGCCACGGCCGGCGCGGGCAGACCTTCCATTTGTACATTGACGCAGGCCGGCCGGTCCGATGCGATGGCGCGCTGCACGGCTGGCAACAGCTGCTCCGGCGCCTGCACGAATTCACCGTGTCCGCCAAATGCCGCGCAGACCTGGTCGTATCGCGTGGGCAGCAGTTCGCATCCCACCAGCCTGTCCTTGCCGTAGCTGTTGAGCTGGATCTGGTACTCGGCGTTCCAGCGCGCGTCGTTGCCGACCACGGCGACGAAGGGCAGGCCGTAGCGGACCGCCGTGTCGAACTCGGCGATATGAAAGCCCGTGGTGCCATCGCCCATCATGGCGATGACCGGCGCGTCCGGCTTGGCCACCCGCGCCGCCAGCGCCATTGGCAGGGCGCTGCCGATGGCACCCGCCGGCCCGTTGATGACGCGGTGCGGCGCTTGCAGGCAGGCTTGCGCCCACTGCCCGAATTCGCCGCCGTCAGAGATCAGCACCGCCTCCGGATGACTGTCCAGGACCGGCTGCAGGGGACCGCACACCTGGACCGGGTGCAGCGCGCCCGTCGACGATGCGGTCTTCCATGCTTCGGGACGATAGCGGATGGCAGCCTTCACATCCTCAAGCCATGCGTCATGCTGCTCCCGGCCGGCCGCGCAGGCGATCAGCTGGGCGATGGCGCTGCCGACGTCCGCGCGCCGCGCAAGCTGCAAGCGGGCGCCAGCCGCACGGCGGCTGCGCACCAGCTCGGCATCGTCCGCATCAATCTGCAGGAAGCTGCAGTCGGCCGCGAAGGAGGGAGACTGGCCGAACTTCAGCGTGAAGTCGAGGCGCTTGCCCAGCAGCAATATGCAATCGGCTTGCGCCAGCATCTGCCCGAACGCGCCAAGGCTCGGATCGTGATTGCCACGCGGGCTTTCCATGCCGACGACGGGAATGCCGGTGCGCGCTTCCAGCTCCGCCGTGCGGCTGCGCCCGCGCGCGGTGAGCCAGGCGGGGCCGGCGAGGATCAGCGGGCGCCTTGCCGCTGCCAGTGCCGCCAGCACCTCGGACGCCGTCCGCGCATCGAACGCAGGCGCTTCCTGCGGCGTAGCGATCGAGGCAAGTTCACCGGCGCGGGTCACGGCATTCTCCAATGCATCGGTGGGCAGGCTCAAGTGCACAGGGCCGGGCCGCCCGGATTGCGCGATGCGCATGGCCAGCGCGATATCGGCAGCAACGGTGTCAGCGCTGGCGCTGGCCCACGACGCCTTGGTGACTGGTGCGGCCATCTCGGTCTGCCGCATTTCCTGGAAGGCTCCAAAGCCGCGCTGGCTGTTCGGCGCATGGCCCGACAGCAGCACCAGCGGCGACTCCGACATCTGCGCGGTGTAGAGCGCGGATACCGCGTTGGCGTGGCCGGGCCCGCCGGTGACCATCGCCAGGCCGACTTCGCCCGTGATGCGCGACCACGCATCGGCCATGTGCACGGTGGCGGCTTCATGCCGCGTGTGGATCAACGCGATTTCCGCGTCCAGGCAGGCGTCGAACACCGGCATGATGTGATTGCCCGACAAGGTGAATATGCGCCTGACGCCGGCCTTGGCCAGCGTGCCTGCCAGCGCATCGGCGCCGCGATGGGACTTCGCCATTGGAGTTCCTATTTGAGCTGGATGTTGAGGGACTTGCCCAGTTGCTCGTACATCGCAACCTGGGCTTCGACAAACTTGTGCGTCTCGGATGGCGACATGACCATGGGGATCGAGGCAATGGTCAGGACCCCGGTCTTCCACTGCGGATCGCTCGCGACCTTCGGCAGCACCGTCGCCCACTTTTCCACCAGGCGCGGGTCCATGCCCGGCGGGCCATACAGGGCGCTCCAGCCGTTGAGCGCTTCCAGCCGGGGATGGCCGGTCTCGCTCGCGGTCGGCACGTCGGGCAGGTCCGGCAGGCGCTGCGGCGAGGTGGTCACCAGCGCGCGCAGTTTCCCGCCCTTGATGTTGCCGATCAATGCGGTCAAGTTGTTGCAGGTGAAATCGACCTCGCTGGAGAGCACCGCCGCGGTAGCCTCCCCGCCGCCCTTGTAGGCGACCTGTGCCACGGCCTGTTTGTCGAGCCGCGCCGATTGCAGCAAGGCCTGGGTGGTCAGGTTCAGCACCGTGCCGGGGCCGGAGGTGCTGTAGTTCAGCTTGCCGGGCTGGCTGCGGATGGCGGCGAGCAGGTCGTCCAGCGTCTTGTAGGCGGTTGCCGTCCTGACCACGCAGACCACCGGGTTCAACTCCAGCAGGCCAAGCAGCGTGAATTCATTCCACTTGTAGCCCAGTTCGGCCTGCAACGCCGGCAGGATCGCCTGCGCGCCGACGCGCCCGAGCAGCAGCGTCTGCCCGTTTGGCCTCGCGTCGCGCACGAACTGCGAGCCGATGGCGCCGCCGGCCCCGGCCTTGTTGACGACGACCAGGGTTTCGCCCGTCACGTTCCTGACCCCGGCGGAGAGGTTGCGCGCTGACAGGTCCGCATCCCCGCCGGCGCTGTAAGGCACCACAACGGTAATCGGCCGTGTGGGGGCGCTATCGGCTGATGCAAGGCTGCCGACGCAGAGCAGCATCGCGGCGAGCGCCGCCGCGCGTAATGTCTTTTTCTTGTTCATTGGGTCTCCTCCACCTGCGCACTACATCAGGCCGCCTCCTCCAGGATCGTCTCACCAGGAGCCACGCGGGTAAATTGCACGGGAGAGCGGGTCAGCTGCAGCATGCCGTCGCGCTGGCGCACCACGGTGAAGCTGGACCCGGGCAGGTCGCCCGTGGCCGGGAAATCCTCGCGGAAATGCGCGCCGCGCGAATCCTCGCGGGAGAGGGCGGCTTCCACGATGACCTGGCTCACGCCGATCAGGCTGCTCAGGTTCATCCAGTCGTGCCAGGTGACGTTGAACGCGCGATGGCCATCGGCGACGCCGGTTGCCTTCAGCATCTGCTCCAGTTCCGCCAGGCGTTCGCGAGCCCGCATCAGGCCGTCGCGCGTGCGCATGATGCCAACGTGGTCCCACATGCAATCGAACAGCGCCTCGCGGATCGGTTCGAGACTGCCTGCCTGTTTGCCGAACGGGGCCTCCATGGCAGTGATGGCGGCGGCGATCGCGGTTTCGTCGGGCGCGCGCAGCGTGTTGTTGCGCCGCGTCCAGGCGGCCATGCTGTCGCCGGCGATGCCGCCGAACACGGTTGAGTTGGCGACGCCGTTGCCACCCAGGCGGTTCGCGCCATGCACGCCGCCCGTGTCTTCGCCGGCGGCAAACAGGCCGTGCAGCTCGGTGCTGCAGTCGGGACGGAACTGCACGCCGCCCATCATGTAGTGCGCGGTGGGCACCACCTCGACGAGATCGCCGGCGAGGTCGAAGCCGCAGTCGCCACAGCGCTCGACCATGCCCTTGAACTGCTTGCGCACCTTGTCAGGGCCGAGGTGCCCCATCTGGATATACACGCCGCCATTGGGCGAAGTCCGGCCCGCGCGCATCTCGGCATAGATGCCGCGCGACACGATGTCGCGCGTGGCGCGTTCGCCGCGCGGATCGTAGTTGTGCATGAAGCGTTCCTTGTCGCCGTTGAGCAGGTAGCCGCCGGCGCCGCGCAAGCCCTCTTCCAGCACGGTGCCGGTCATGCGCGTGTCCTTGCCCGCCAGCAGTCCGGTGGGGTGGAACTGCACCATCTCCATATCGCGCAGGGGCAGGCCGGCGCGCAGCGCCATCGCCAGGCCGTCGCAGCTCTTGTCGCCCGAGGGGGTGTGGAACTTGTACATGGTCGGCCCGCCGCCGGTGGCCAGCAGCACGGCCTTGGCCTGCACGAACACGAATTCGCCGCTGCGCATGTCGATCATCAGCACGCCGGACAGTGACCTGCCATCCGGCGTCCTGATCAGCTCGACCGCGCGGTGTTCTTCCAGCCGGTTGATGCCGCGGCTCCAGACCTGCTCGGCCAGGCGGTTGATGATCTCGATGCCGGTCAGGTCGCCCTTGTGCACGGTGCGGTCGAAGGTCTGCCCGGCGAAGGCCTTCTGGTGGACCGTGCCGTCCGGGTTGCGGTCGAAGAAACAACCCAGTTCGTTCTCGAGTTCGTGGATGCGCTCGACCGCCTTGGTGACCAGCGTCCACGCCAGTTCCTGGTCGGACAGCCACTTGCTGCCTTCCACGGTGTCCATGAAATGGCGCTCGACCGAATCGCCCTGCGCCAGCGCCACGTTGTAGCCGCCCTGGACCATGCGGGTGCAGCCGCACTTGCCAAGCAGCCCCTTCACGGCCACGGTGATGGACAGTTCCGGCGCCTGCTGGTGCGCATGCAGCGCGGCGAACAGGCCGGCGCCGCCGGAGCCGAGGATCAGCACGTCGGTCTGCAGTCGCTTGATGGTCTTCATGGCTTTGCCACTCCCAGGCTGGCCAGCACGGCGGCGCGCTGGTCGGCGGTGTTCTGTTTGACAGCCGTGTAAAGGCTGTTGCCGTGGCTGTCCATGGCCACCAGCAGCGGGCCGAAATCGCGGATACGCAAGCGCCACAGCGATTCGGGATTGAGGTCGTCCAGATCCACGTCCTCGATCTGCTCGATCCACGTGGTCTCCAGCGCGGCCGTGCCGCCGATGATCGCCAGGTACACGCCGCCCAGTTCCTGGAATGCCTCCAGCGAGCCTTCGCGCATGCCGCCTTTGCCGACGATCATGCGTACGCCGTTCTGCGTCATCAGCGGGCGGGTGAAGCGCTCCATGCGGTCGGAGGTGGTGGTGCCGATGCAGACCGGCTGGTAGCCGGCGGGATGCTCGGCGCTGGCGGGCACCTTGCGCACATTGGGCGCGGTGTGGATCACCGCATGGCCGCAGAGATCGAAGCGCGTCTTGCGGCCGCGGTCGAACATATGGATCTGCGTGGCGTCGCGGATGCCGAACAGCGTCTGCTGCAAGGTCACGGTGTCGTTGACGCGCAGTTGACGGATCTGTGCCTCCGTCACGGGCGTGGAGAGTTCGTAGTGCGCCATGGTCAGAATCCGTAGCTGATGCCGCCAGCAGTGAAGGTGGCACTTGCGCGCCGCGCGGAATGGCACTGCATGTTGACGGCAATGGGGTTCATCGTGATATGCGTCGAGGCCAGCTCGATATGCACCGCGAAGGCAGTCGCATCGCCGCCCAGGCCCTGCGGGCCGACCCCGAGCTGGTTCACGGCGCGCGACAGCTCCGCTTCCAGCGCGGCGCCGTCGGGGTCGGCGCATTGCGTGCCGAGCGCGCGCGTGGCGGCGCGCTTGGCCAGCGCCACGCACAGGTCCGAGGTGCCGCCCAGGCCCACGCCGACGATGGTCGGCGGGCAGGTCTTGCCGCCGGCGGCGATCACGCTGTCGATGACGAAGGTCTTGATGGCATCCATGCCTTCGGCGGGGATCGCCATCTTGAGAAAGGAGTTGTTCTCCGAGCCGCTGCCCTTGGGCACCATCTCCAGCGTCATGCGCCCGGGCGTGTCGTCGAAGTCGATGTGGATCACCGGCACCTCGATGCCGCAAGACGTGTGGTTGTTCTTGCGGGTCAGCGGATGCACCACGGAAGACCGCAGCGGGTGCTCGCACGTGGCGCGCTCGCAGCCGCGGCGGATGGCCTGCTTGAAGGCATGCCCGTCGACCGCGATGCCAGTGCCGATCGTCATGTTGTAGATGGGCACGCCGGTGTCCTGGCACAGCAGGTTGTCGGTCTCCTCCGCGACGCGGATGTTCTTGCTCATGGTGGCAAGGACACTACGTGCCGTGGCGGAGGTTTCGTTCTCCTGCAGTTGCGCGATGCCGTCCTTGACGTCGGGCGGCAGTATTTTCAGCGCGCGGATATACAGTTCCCTGGCCGCGTCTTCCAGTAGGGAGAGATCAATGTTCATGCCTGTCCTCGATGCTCGGCTTGGATGTGTCTGGCTGGCGCTCAGTTGGCCGTCAGGTTGCGGTTCTTGACGATCTTTTCCCATCGCACCGATTCCGTGGCGATGGCCGCGCTCAGTTGCTGCGGGGTATTGCCGACCGGCTTCATGCCCTGTGCGAGCAGCCGTGCCTGGGTGTCGGGATCCGCCAGCACCTTGACCGTGTCCTGCTGCACCTTGCTGACGATCGCCGGCGGCGTGCCAGCCGGCATCACGAAGCCGAACCAGCCGGTCACGCCCTCCATGCCCGTGAGGCCGGCCTCGGCCACGGTCGGCACGTCGGGCAGCATGGGCGAGCGCTCGGTGCCGGTGACCGCGAGCGCGCGTAGCTTGCCGCCCTTCACGAACTGCGAGGCCGCCGCGATGTTGCCCACCATCAGTTGCAGCTGGCCCGCCATCAGGTCGTTGTAGGCTAGCGATTCGCCCTTGTAAGGCACGTGCGCGATGTCGATGCCGGCGGCATCGGCAAAGGCCTCGCCCGCCATGTGCACCTGGCTGCCGGTGCCGGCGGAGCCGAAGTTGAGCTTGCCCGGCTGGGACTTCGCCAGGCTGATCAGCTCCTTCAGGTTCCTGGCGGGAACACCGGGATTGACGACGACCAGCATCGGGCCGCTGGCCACGTTGGTGATAAAGGTGAAGTCCTTTGCGCTGTAGGGAAGACGCTGGTAGATGAACGGGTTGACGGTAAACATGCTGCCCGAGGCCAGCATCATCGTATAGCCGTCGGCCGCCGCCTTGGCGGTGACCTGCGCACCGACGGCACCGCCCGCGCCCAAACGGTTCTCGACCACCACGGTCTGCTTCCACATCTCGCTCAGCTTCTGCCCGATCACGCGGCCGAGTACATCCGTGCTGCCGCCTGCGGCGAACGGGACGATCATCGTGACCGGGCGAGTCGGCCATGGATCCGCCTGCGCGGCGCCGGCTGCGAGCACGGCAGCTGCGCCGAGGCAGAGGGCAAGGCAGCGCCTGCGGCTGGCGGACTTCGGGGAAGGTGTCATGGTGGTCTCCTTTGGTGTTGTGGGAATGGCGCCGCTTCAGCCGGCGACGCTCATCGTTGCGAACCTACGAAAACAGCGAGAGCATGAAAGCCAGCCCGGTGCACAGCCCGGCACCGAGACTGAATGCGACCCAGTCCTTGCGCAGGCCCGTCCACGGCCGGAACTCGATCAGCAGGAGCCGGATGCCGCCCATCATGTGCAGCGAGAGCAGGATCACCAGTCCCCACTCGGCGGCCTTGAACAGCGGGTTGTCGGTGAGTTTCAGGAAGCCGTCGAGCGCCGCCTCGCCCCGGATGGCATGGCCGAGCGCCCAGAAATGCACTGGCAGGAACAGCGCCAGCGCGAGGCCGGAAAGCCGGTGGATCAGGAAGGCCCAATAGGCGGCATGGTTGCGCGCGCGCATGTCGTTTCTCTTGTTTCTCTTCATGGCATCACCACCGCGTAGACGGCGCGCAGGCCGGCCAAGCCCAGCACGGCGGCAAACAGCCATGCCGCCGTCACCACGCTGCGCGCACGCCATGCCAGCCATTCCTCTGCGACCCGCATCAGGCCGATCGGCACATGCACCGCGCAGGCCAGCACGAAGCAGGCGTAGAAGACGCCGAAGGCCCAGTTGCCACGCGTGCGTGCCAGCACCTCGGCGCCGGAGAGTCCACCGCGCACGGCGACCATGATGACGATGAGATGCCCCACTACGCACAGCGCCAGCACCATGGCGCTGATGCGCTGCCAGTACCACAGCCTGGCCTGGGTACCGACCGATATGGCTTTGTTCATAGCTCCCCCTTGATGGCGGCCTTGGCGACAATGCGCTTGAGCCCGGCGATGCCCGCCGTCGGCGCAAGCTGCTTGGGGCAACGCTCCGTGCAGGAGCCCTGCGTATGGCAGCTGTGGCAGCCGGCGTCGCCGGCAACGGCGCGCAGGCGTTCGGTGCCCACCACGTCGCGCACATCGTTGACCAGCGTCCACGCGCGGTTCATCGCGGCCGGACCGAGATAATCGGGACGCCAGCCGACCACATCGCAAGAGGCGTAGCAGACGCCGCAGCCGATGCACTCGATACCGGCATCCGCGGCCTTGCGCGCGGGGGAGGCGGGCTCGACGCTGGCGAATGCATCGTGGCGCGTGGCAGCGCCCTTGAACTGCCCCTTGGCGGCGGCCCATTTGTCGAAGAAGGCCGTCATGTCGGTGGCGAGGTCCTTGATGACAGGCAGGTTCGACAGCGGGGCGATCTCGAGTGCGCCGCCCTGCACGACCTTGGCGACGTGCGTGCGGCAACTCCAGCGCGCCTTGCCGTTGACGGTCATCGCGCATGAGCCGCACATGCCGACGCGGCAGGCGAAGCGGTAGCCGAGGTCCGGCTCGAGGTGACGCTGGATGTAGGTCACCACGTCCAGTACCGTCTGGCTGGCGTTGCGCGGCACCTGGTAGGAGACGAATTCGCCGTCCTCATTGCCGCGCCATACACGAACGTTGAGAGTAGTCATGGGGTCGATTGGGGGAGAGTTTTCGGTGCGCCGCTGCGGTCTCTGCGGCGCTTGTCGATACGGGCGGTCCGCTCGTATTGTTCCGGATTGCGCGGCAAGCAAAAAGCTAGTAATTCTCTTGTCCAGATAAAGAATTCCTTTCCCTGCTCGCGTGCCGGACCTGGCGCGACCGCTTCCCCCGCACTGCCATCCCGGAGCCGCAATGCCTTCCATCCGCACCCTCAAGACGTTCCTCGCTGTGGCACGGTGCGGGACGTTTGCCGCGGCGGGCAAGCAGATCGGGCTGACGCCCGCCGCGGTCGGATTGCAGATCCGCGCGCTGGAAGAAGACCTGAACTGCCAGCTGTTCGACCGCAATGCGCGCGCGGCCATTCTCAATCCCGCCGGCCGCGGCCTGGTGCCGGAGCTGGAGGCGCTGGTGCAACGATACGAAGCACTGGCCTGCGGAAGCGATGACGGCCTCTCGGGAACGGTAGCGATCGGCGCCCTGGTGTCGGTACTGATGGGCGCGTTCGCCGATGCCTTGTGGGCGATCAAGCAGGAGCATCCGCGCCTGGACGTGCGGCTCTTCGCCGGCCTCTCGGCCGATTTTGCGCTCAAGGTGGAACACGGCGAACTGGATGCCGCGGTGGTCACGCGCTCGCCGCGCCCGCTGGCAAGGAATCTGGTGTGGACCGAGCTATATACCGAGCCGATGGTGCTGATGGTGCCGCGCCACCCGCATTTCTTCCTGCCCGACGATAGCCGCGAGATGCTTGCCGAGGCGCCATTCATCCGCTTCGAGCCGGGCACGTGGACCGGCAACCTGGTGCAGGAGGTGCTGGACCAGTGCGGCGTGACCGTGAACGAGAGCATGCAACTCAATTCGAACGAGGCGATCATCGAACTGGTGCGGCAGGGCTTCGGCGTTTCCATCGTGCCGCAGCTGGCCAACGTCACCTGGGAGGGCGACAGGCTGTTGCGCCTGGTGCCGCTCGACGGTGTCGACGTGCGGCGCCGCGTTGGCTTGCTGGAACGCACGACGCATGCGCGCCTGGCATTTACGGATGTCATCAAGGGATACTTCCGGCAAAGCGGTGCGATTCGCGGCGGCAGGCAGCCGGAGGCCGCACGCGATGAGCGTGCAGCCTCTCGATGGAGACTGAAGACTGAAGACTGAAGGACGAAGGCGCAAGCGCCGCGGGTCTTAGTCGGCGTGAATGTCCTGTTCCTTGATCAGCTTGGCCCAGCGTGCCACTTCGCCATTGAAGTAGGTGGTGAACGCCGCGCTGGCCATCGGTGCCGGCGTGAATCCGCTGGCGATGATGCGCTCGCGCACGCCCTTGACCTCCAGCAAGCTGGTCACCGAGTTGCCAACCTTGTCGATCACGGCCTGTGGCGTGCCGGCGGGCATCATCAGGCCGGTCCAGTTCTCCACGATGAGATCGGGAAAGCCGGCCTCGGCCACCGTCGGCACATCCGGCATCAGCGGATGGCGCTCGCGCGTCGTCACCGCCAGGGCGCGCAGCTTGCCACCTTTGACGTTCTGCAGCGATTCAGGGAAGTTGGAGAACACCACGTCGATCTGGCCGCCGATCAGGTCGGTCATGGACTGCGTGCCGCCCTTGTAGGGCACGTGGGTGATGGTGGTCTTGGTGAGTCGTTCGAACAGTGCCAGCGCCAGGTGCGGCGGCGTGCCGTTGCCGCTGGAGCCGGCGGTCAGGCGGCCCTTATGCGCCGCTTCCGCCAGGTCCTTCAGCGACTTGATCGGCGAGTTGGCAGGCACCACCACCATCATCGGCGACGAGGCGATGCGCGCCACCGGCACCAGGTCCTTCTGCATATTGAATGGCAGGCGGGGAAACAGCGTGACGTTGGACGAATGCGCCAGCGTGACCGCCAGCCAGGTGTAGCCGTCGGCGCTGGCGCGGGCGACCTGCTCGGCACCGATATTCGCATTGCCGCCGGGCTTGTTCTCCACCACCACCGGCTGCTTCCATTCCTCGGCCAGGTACTGGCCGACCTGTCGCGCCGAGATATCTGTGAGGCCTCCGGCGGCAAACGGAACGACATAGCGGACCGGCTTGGCCGGGAAGGCTGCAGGTGTGCTGCTGGCTGCGGCCGGTCCGGCAAGCAGCGTGAGCATAAGCAGCGACGGGCCGGCTATGCGCCGGAGGAAGGTGCAATGCATGGTGTCTCCTTTGGTGGGACCGGCGCCTTCTGGCGGGCGCCGTGGATGCGGTGCGGTCAGGCTGTAGTCAGGCTTTGGCTAGCGTGCGCAACTCCTTTTCCAGGGCTTCGGGGATCTCGATGCCGTGCTCGCGCGCCTTGGCCTGCGCGTCGATGCGCCGCGTGCCGGGCAGGCGGGTGCCGCTGTCCGACAGCATGGCGGCGATCAGGGCTTCGAGTCGGGCGTGGTAAGCGGCATCTCCTGCGAAGCTACCTGGGTTGAAGGCCAGGAACAACTGGCCGATGCGTGGCTGGTTGCCGGCGTCCTCGAAGAAGGAGTCGGCTTCCGCGCCGAAGTGGGCGCCGGCCAGCGACACGATCAGCGTCTCCACCAGCAAGGCGAGCATCGCACCCTTGACGCCGCCCGCGGGCAGCATCGAACCGTGCAGTGCCGCCTGCGCATCGGTGGTGGGGTTGCCGTCGGCATCGAGCGCCCAGCCCAGCGGGATGGGCTTGCCTTGCTGGGCGGCGACCATGATCTTGCCGCGCGCGACTTCCGAGAGCGACAGGTCGATGACCAGCGGATCGGCGTCCTTGCGAGGAAACACTGCCGCGATCGGATTGGTGCCGAACAGCGGCGTGCGGCCGCCCCAGGCCGGCATCGCTGCCGGTGAGTTGCCCATCGCGATGCCGATCATGCCGGCTTGCGCCACCGGGTCCAGATGCAGGGCCGCAGCGCCGAAGTGGTGGCTGTTGGTCACCACGCCGGCGCCAATGCCGCATTCGTGAGCGCTGGCGATGGCGGCCGAGACCGCCTGCGCGCAGGCGGGAAAGGCGAAGCCCGCTTGCGCGTCGATCAGCGTGGTGCCGGGCGTCTGTCGCGCCACCGTGGGCTGGGCATCCCCGTTCACGCGCTGGTGGCGCAGGTGCGCCACATACATCGGCACGCGCGATACGCCGTGCGACGGCAGCCCGGCGAGGTCGGCCTGCACCAGCGCGTGCGCGGTGGGGCCTGCCTGCGCCGCGCTGGCACCCGCGCTTCTCAGCGCGTTCGCGGCGAGTTGTTCCAGTTCTTCTGCCAGAAAGGCGGTCATCTCTGCACTCCCAATGCGTTCTTGACTGCGTCCGCAATCATCATGGAAACGCGCACGTTGGCCTCAAAACTGACGCCGGCGATATGCGGCGTCAGCACCAGGTTCGGCGCGTCCGCCAGGATACCGCCCGCACCTAGCGGTTCCGCTTCAAAGACATCGAGCGCGGCGCCCGCCAGCGATCCCTGGTGCAACGCCGCGGCCAGTGCGGTCTCGTCGACCACGCCGCCGCGCGCGGTGTTGATAAGAACCGCGCCGCGCTTCATGCTGCTCAGGCGCTCCGCATTGATGAGATGGCGCGTGGCCGGCACCAGCGGCACATGCAGGCTCACCGCATCCGCGCTGGCCAGGAGTGCTTCCAGACTCATCGGCGCCACGCCGGTTTCGTGCCACACTGGATGATCGGCCGGCAGTGCCGGATCGTGCGCCACCACCTGCATGCCCAGCGCCTGCGCAAGCCGCGCGGTCAGCCGGCCGATATCGCCAAAGCCGACCAGGCCGAGCGTCTTGCCCAGAGCCTCATGCCCCTCCGACAGGCGCGCGCGCGGCCACTTTCCCGCCACCATGGCGGCGCCGCTCTGATAGGCGCCGCGCAACAGCATCAGCGCGGTCGTGACCACATACTCGGCCACCGAGCGCGCGTTGGCGCCGGTGGCCGGAATCACACGGATGCCACGCGCCTCGCAGGACTTGACGTCGATATTGTCCAGTCCCACCCCAAGCCGGCCGACCACCCGCAGCGCGGGCGCGGCGTCGAGCAGTTCGGCATCGACCCGGGTGCGGTTGCGCACGATCAGCGCATCGGTCTGCGCCAGGGCGCCGAGCAGGGCATCGCGCTGGTCCACCCAGGCTGGCTCGTAGCGCAGCCGGACGCAAGCGTCCAGCTCCGCCACGGCATCGGCGTCCATGAACTCGCTGATGCAGACCTGTTTCATCAGGCGGACTCGTGGATGCGCGTGAGCACGAACTCGCGGTGGCCCAGCGCTTCCGCGGCGGTCCAGCGGCCGTTGATGGTGGCCATCATGCATTCGAGCAGCTTGTCGCCGGTCTGGTCCAGCGTCTGCTCGCGCTGCAGCAGGCCCGAGCAGTCCACGTCCATATGCTCGCTCATCAGGCGCACGGTGCGCGGATTGGCGCACAGCTTGATGACCGGCACGATCGGGTTGCCGATGACGTTGCCCTGGCCGGTCGGGAAGAAGTGCACGACATAGCCCGATGCCGCGCACAGCGTGACCATTTCAGCCGCGGCCGAGGACGAGTCCATGAACCACAGGCCGGGGCCGGTCGGCTCTTCGGCTTTGTCCAGCACGCCGTCGACGGTGCATTTCTTGCCGATCTTCTGGATGTTGCCGAGCGCCTTTTCCTCGATGGTGGTCAAGCCGCCGGCGATATTGCCCTTGGTCGGCTGCGATTCGGACAGGTCGGTGGTCTTCCAGCGGTCGATCATGCCCTGGTAGCGGTTGAACATCGTCATGAAGTCGTCGCGCACCTTGTCGTTGGCGCAGCGCGCGGCCACGATATGCTCGCCGCCGGTGAGTTCCGAGGTCTCGCCGAACACCAGCGTGGTGCCCAGCGGATGCAGCTTGTCGAAGGCGTTGCCCACGGTCGGGTTGGCGCCGCAGCCGGAGGTGGTGTCGGATTCGCCGCACTTGGTCGAGATCCACAGGTCGCTGATCGGGCATTCCACGCGCTGCAGGGCGGTGGCGTACTGCACGAATTCCTTGGCGGCCTTGGAGGCTCGCATGATGGTGTCGTGGTCGCCGTGGCCTTCGATGCCGAAGCCCACCACCGGCTTGCCGGTCTTGGCGATGCCGTCCACCACCTTCTTGGTCCAGCCATCCTCGATGCCGATCACCACCACCGCCGCCACGTTGGGGTTGCTGCCCGCGCCGATCAGGGTGCGAAAGTGCAGGTCGAGGTCGGGGCCGAACTGCAGGCGGCCGTATGGGTGCGGGATCGCCATCGTGCCCTTGATGGCGACGGCAACGGCTTCGGCAGCGGCGTTGGAGAGGTCGTCCAGCGGCAGGATGATGACGTGGTTGCGCACGCCGACGCGGCCGTTGTCGCGGCGATAGCCTCGGAAGGTGGTCTGGTTGTCGATGACGGACATGGATGTTTTCTCGGTGTGGGGTATTGGGGGACGGGGCGCGGCGCGGCTTACCAGCGCTTGGTCTTGATGTTGTGGACGTGGGCGTGGTCGCCGGCCGTGATGGGCGCAACCACCTTGCCGATGTCGATGCCGTACTTGAAGACGGTCTGGCCCACTTCCATGTCGCGCAGCGCGACCTTGTGGCCAATCGGAATGGGCTGCTTGGCAACCACCGTGATGACCTTGTCCTCGTCCATGATCCAGGCGTTCAGCTCGGTCCCGGCCTCGATCCCCTCGGCCACCGCTACGGCGACCGTGTCTTTTGCATCGTGCAGCACTACGTGAATCATTGCTCCTCCTTGGGTTTTTGTTACGGCGCAGCATGCGGTGAGCGGCAACCGATGGAACAAAGAATAGGTTCTGAATTCCTTCATGTCAACTATGTCATATGTATGAGTTGGATGAGTGAATCTCTGGTACATTGCAGTCATTCAGAAAGAGTGCCAAGCCATGAGTAACCTACGAGAGATCCCTCCGCCGGGCGGCGTCCTGTACAAGGACGTGAAACGGCATGCATTGCAGGCGCTGGCCGATGGCGAATGGAAGCCCGGCGAGGCGATACCGTCGGAAAAAAAGCTGACCGAACGCTTTGGCGTGTCGATCGGTACGCTGCGCAAGGCCATCGACGAACTGGTGGCGGAAAACCTGCTGATCCGGCACCAGGGGAGGGGCACCTTCGTGGCCACGCACCGGCGCGACGATCATTTCTTCCGCTTCTTCAAGGTGGCCCACCTGGACGGCCACCGCGGCTACCCGACCGTGGAGCTGGAGTCGTTCCGCAAGATCAAGGCCGACAAGAGCGTGTGCACGCTGCTTGGGCTGGAGGCCGGCGCGCGCGCGTTTCAGCTGACCAACGTGCTGTCGCTGGATGAGCGGCCGGTGATGATCGACGACATCGTGCTGCCGGAACGGCTGTTTGCCGGGCTCACTGAGGCGCAGTTACGTGGCCGGCCCAACACCTTGTACAACTTCTACCAGGAAGCGTTCGGCGTCAACGTGATCCAGACCGAGGAGCGGTTGCGCTCGGTGCTGGCCACGGAGCGGGAGCAGGCATTGCTCGGCGTGGAGCCGGGCGCGCCGCTGATGCGCATTCACCGCGTGGCGTTTTCCTACCACCGGCAGCCGGTGGAGTGGCGGGTGTCGACGTTGAACACGGCGGAGCACGAGTTCATCGTGTCGCAGATGCCGAAGGATGAGAGCTGAGGGCAAACCTGACGCATCAGTCGAAGCCGACGGATGGGCCGACACCGCGCGTCATGACGACGGCTGTCTCTCCCTCTCCCACAAGTGGGAGAGGGGAGCTAACCGGCGGTCTGGAAAGGCGCCGACGGATGGGCCAGCGCCGCTGCTATGACGACGCTGTAGCGCTTTCAGTGCGCCATGGCCGTGAAGTCCAGCGCGTTGGTCAGGTCGCCCATGGCCTTGCCCTTGTTGGCGAGCAGGGCGGTATCGCGTTGCTGCAGGCCCGGCAGGGTCGGCAGGACAAAGCGGCGGGTGATGAAGCGCAGGGCCGAGGCCGTGTCGTATTGCGTGTGGTCGACAAAGCCCTTCTTCACGTACGGCGACACCAGGATCGCCGGGATGCGCGTGCCCGGGCCCCAACGGTCGCCGGTGGGCACTTGCGCGTGGTCGTAGAAGCCGCCGTTCTCGTCGTAGGTGACGAGGATCAGCATGTTCTTCCACTGCGGGCTCTTTTGCAGCTGCGCGATCACGCTGGCGATATGGGCGTCGCCGTCGGTCACGTTGGCATAGCCGGGGTGCTGGTTCAGGTTGCCTTGCGGCTTGTAGAACGCGACCGCGGGCAGGTTGCCGGCGGCGGCGTCCTGCAGGAACTGGCTGTCGAAGTCCTTCAGGTGCGCGCTGCGGTTGGCGGCCTGGCTGACCGGGTCGAAGTTGGCGTAGTAGTTGAACGGCTGGTGGTGTGGCTGGAAGTTGGGCACCGTGTTGTTGTAGATGGCGGTCGGGTCCTGCGTGGCCTTGGCCCAGGCGCCGGCGTACCAGGCCCAGCTCACGCCGCGTGCGTTCAGCAGGTCGCCGATGGTGGTCTGGGTCTGCGGCGGCAGCGTGGTTGCCTTGGTGGGGTCGGCGTAGAGGCCCGTGGTATCGGTGGTGGCGGGCTTGTTGCCGCTCGGCTGGTAGTCCGGCTGCATGGTGTTGACGGCGTAGAACATGCCGCTGGCATCCTTCGGCGTCAGCGTGCTGTCGTTCTGGTACACGGCCTTGCCGGAGAGCACGGAGGTGGGATTGCCGGTGCCCGGGGTCAGGCGGACGAAGTTGCCGTTGGCGTCGACATCGATCGCCGAGATCGAGGCCTTGGCCGGCGAGGTGGCCGCGTCGGCGTTCGGGTACTGCGGCGCGCAGGCGCAGATCAGGTACTGGTGGTTCAGGAACGAGCCGCCAAAGGCACCCATGTAGAAGTTGTCGGCCAGCACGTACTGCTTGGCGAGTTGCCACATCGCCATATTGCTGCCGTCGTAGTAGCCCATCGACAGGCCGCCGGCGTCGGAGAACGCGGCGTATTTGTCGTTCTTGCCGCCGTTGATCTGCATCTGGTTGTTATAGAAGCGATGCACGAGGTCGCGCGTGGTGACCGATTGCGAAACCACCACACCGGTGCCGTTGACGCCGGCCGGGATATCGATCTGGAACGGCTTGTTTGCCCAGTTGGCGGTGCTGGCCTGCGGCAGCTGCACGGTTTGCCCTGCCGCGGTGAGCCCGCCCCAGGTCGGCGGCAGCACCGGCAGCGCGGAGCCGTCGAAGTCCTTCTGCGGCTCGACGGTGCCGGTCGAGGTGGGGTTCACGCCGGGAACGCCGTTGGCGCCCGGGAACAGGCCGTAGAGGTTGTCGAAGCCGCGGTTCTCGGCATAGATCACCACCACGGTCTTGATGTTGTCGAGGGCGACGCGCTTTGCCACGCCGTCGCGCAGTGTCTGGGCGATGTCGCCGCCGCCGGCGACCGAGTCCGCGATCAGGTCGATGGTCTGGTCGATCTCTGCCTGCAGGGTTGCCTTGACGGTCTTGTCGGTTTCCTTGTTGTGGTCGGCCAGCAGCTTGTCCGCCGTCACGCCGATGCGGGTGGCCAGGCGTGCCTTGGCCGCGTTGAGGTCGCCGCCGTTGGACTCCATGATCGCGACCAGCTCGGTCGTGATGGCGCTGATCACGCCGTTGGCGCTGGCCGGTGCGCGGAACACCAGCGGGCGCGTCACGGCCGCGTGGCCGCCGGCGTCATCGTTGCGGAAGGCGTCGCTGCCGATCTCGGCGGCGATCGCGCCCTGGCCGGTCAGCGTAAAGGCGCCGTTCTTGTCGGTGTAGGTGCTGGTCTCGGTGCTATCGCACTTGCCATTGCTGTTGGCATCAATGCAGACCTTGGCGTGCTCAAAGTAGCTGCCGGTCACCACGCCCGAGGTGGTGACGGCGCTCCCGCTGCCGGAGTCGCTGCCGCCGCAGGCGGCCATGGCAGCGGCGGCCACCGCTGCAAGGGGATAAAGTCTCAAGGCTCGGCGCATGGAGTTTCCTGTTTCGTTATTTGCGAGGCGGTTTTTTTTTGTACAGCCGCGCGATTTTCGCGCTGCTCCATGTCAGATTGATGATGGCGCGGGGACGAAAGGAAGACATCCGGCCATGGATGACACGCCGTTGTCATGCGTGCGTGCTAGCTTGGCTGCCCGTTTCCTGAATCTCCTGTGCCTGGGCTGGTGTAGCCATCCCGCCCTCGCCATTCCACTTCGCCGCACAGATGCCACTGCGCTCCGTCCTGCTGCCAGTTCCTTCCCCGATCCCCCGCCTTGCCACCGGAGCCCTGCTGCTGGCTTTCGCGCTGGCTTTGGCGGGCTGTGACAAGTCCGGCCAGGAGGGAGCGGCAGTGGCTGCGCCACCGGCATCCGCTCCGGCTGCCAGCCAGGCCGCCGCGCCCGCGCGGCCGGCCTACGCCGATGCGTTCTACAACATGATGGCAACGCGCCGGCCCTCGGTGCCGGCGATGGCCGCGCTTGGCAAGGCATTGTTTTTCGATCCCGCCTTGTCGGCGTCCGGCCGGCTAGCGTGCGCGAGCTGCCACAGCCCGGCACACGCTTATGGGCCGGCCAACGATCTCTCGGTGCAACTGGGCGGCAGCGACATGCTGCGCACCGGCGCGCGCGCGGCACCGTCGCTGCGCTATGTGCAGAACGTGCCGCCGTTCTCCGAGCACTTCCACGAGAACGACGGCAACGACAGCGAAGACCAGGGCCCCACCGGTGGCCACAACTGGGACGGGCGGGCGTCGTCCACGCACGAGCAGGCCAGTATTCCGCTGCTGTCGCCGCATGAGATGGCGAACGCGGACGCGGCGACGGTGGCCGCCAGGCTGCGCGCCGGCAAGCACGCGCAAACGTTGCGCGAGGTGTTTGGCGCCGACATCCTGGAGCGCGACGAGGTAGCCTTCCAGGCCGCGCTGATGGCGCTCGAGGTGTTCCAGGAAACGCCGTCCGAGTTCTATCCCTACAGCAGCAAGTACGATGCGTTCCTGCGGCGGCAGGTCAAGCTGAGCGAGCAGGAAGCGCGCGGCCTGCGCCTGTTCAACGACCCTGCCAAGGGCAACTGCGCGGCCTGCCACCCGAGCGCGATCAGCGCCGACGGCGTGTTCCCGGCCTTCAGCGACTTCGGTTTTATCGCGCTGGGCGTACCGCGCAACCGCAAGCTGGCGATCAATGCCGATCCGGCCTTCTTCGACATGGGCTTGTGCGGGCCGGACCGTACCGACCTGAAGGAGCGGGCCGAGTACTGTGGCTTGTTCCGCACTCCCGGGCTGCGCAACGTGGCGCAACGCAAGACCTTCTTCCACAACGGCGCCTTTCATTCGCTCGAAGAGGTGTTGCGCTTCTACGTGCAACGGGACAGCAATCCCGGCAAGTGGTACCCGCGCAAGGCCGACGGCAGCATCGACAAGTTCGACGACCTGCCGGCGCGGTATCGTGACAACGTCAATATGGAACCCCCGTTCGGCGGCGCGCCCGGCAGCAAGCCGGCCCTGTCGGAGGCGGAAATCCGCGACGTCATCGTGTTCCTGAAGACCCTCAACGACGGCTACCGGATTCCGGCGGCGCACTGAGCGTTCTGAGCCGGAATGGCGCGCCCGGCTTTGCTCGGCGCGGGCAGCGCGGGGTGGCGCGACGGCCCCCCCGGCCTTGCCCGGCATGCGCCGCAAGCTACGCCGGGCCTTTCCTTTTCCGGATCCGTCCCCATTTCCTCCTGACACCGTACTGTCAGGAGATGTCAGCGCCACACTTCGTCGCGCGGCACGCTGCCGTCCTTCGGGATAGGATAGCGGCCTGACCGTATCCATACCGCGATTTGCGGCGGCAATTCACCGCGCTCCCGGCGCCCTGTGCCCAGCCCGCCCGCCCCGCAAGTCGCACGCCGCACGCAAGCAACCAGCTAGCCACTCGCAAGCCAAAAAGGACGCATCCCATGTCATCCGGTGTCATCCGTATCCGCGGAGCCCGTCAGCACAATCTCAAGAATCTCGACCTCGACCTGCACACCGGCGAAATGACCGTGGTGACCGGGCCGTCGGGCTCGGGCAAGTCGAGCCTGGTGTTCGATACGCTCTACGCCGAAGGGCAGCGGCGCTATGTCGAGACCTTCAGCGCCTACGCGCGCCAGTTCCTGGACCGCATGGACCGGCCGCAGGTGGACCGGGTGGACGGCGTGCCGCCGGCCATCGCCATCGACCAGACCAACCCGGTGCGCAGCTCGCGCTCCACGGTCGGCACGATGACGGAACTCAACGATCACCTGAAGCTGCTGTACGCGCGCGCCGCCGAACTGTTCGATCGCCAGACCGCGCAGCCCGTGCGGCATGACTCGCCCGAGACCATCTACGCGGAGCTGCAGGCACGTGCCGCGGACGGCGATCCGCGCCTGGTGGTCACCTTCCCGGTGGAACTGCCGGAATCCACCACCGAGGCCGAGATCGAGCAGTGGCTGTCGGTCAGCGGCTACACGCGGGTGCAGGCGCAGCGCGTGGTGGCGTCGCCCACCGGGCCGCGCAAGGTGCTCGACGTGGTGGCCGATCGCTTCCGCCTGGGCAATACAGAGAAGGTGCGGGCTGTGGAAGCCATCGAGGCCTCGCTCAAGCGCGGCAGCGGCCGGGTCAACGTCTACGTGCTCAATACGACGGACGAAGCCGCGGAGCCGCAGGTGTGGCGCTTCTCCACAGGCCTGCACAGCCCTGAGAGCGATATCCGCTACGCCGATCCGCAGCCCGCGCTGTTCTCGTTCAACTCCGCCTATGGCGCCTGCGAGACCTGCCGCGGCTTCGGCCGCGTGATCGGCGTCGACCTCGGCCTGGTGATCCCGGACGAGCGCAAGACGCTGCGCGGCGGCGCCATCAAGCCGATGCAGACGCCGGCCTGGAAGGAATGCCAGGACGACCTGATGCGCTACGCCGCCAAGGCGGGCATCCCGCGCGACGTGGCGTGGTCCAGCCTCACCCCGGCCGAGCGCGCCTGGGTCATCGACGGCTCGCCGGACTGGAACGGCAAGTGGAATACGCATTGGTACGGCGTCAAGCGCTTCTTCGACTACCTGGAGTCAAAGGCGTACAAGATGCACATCCGCGTGCTGCTGTCCAAGTACCGCAGCTATACGCCGTGCGAGACCTGCGGCGGCGCGCGGCTGAAGACCGAGGCGCTGTTGTGGCGCCTGGGCAGCAAGGCGGGTGCGGACGCCGTGTGTGCGCCCGGGAAGCGCTTCCTGCCGCGCGGTGTCGATTGGGACCGCACTCAACTCGAGGCCCTGCCGGGCCTCACCGTGCACGACCTGATGCTGATGCCCATCGAGCGCATCCGCAAGTTCTTCGACGACCTCACGCTGCCGAGCCTGATGCTCGACGACGCGCTCAAGCTGCTGCTGGCCGAAGTGCGCACGCGCCTGAAATACCTGTGCGACGTGGGCCTGGGCTACCTCACGCTGGACCGCCAGAGCCGCACGCTGTCCGGCGGGGAGGTGCAGCGCATCAACCTGACCACGGCGTTGGGTACCTCGCTGGTGAAGACGCTGTTCGTGCTCGACGAGCCCAGCATCGGCCTGCACCCGCGCGACCTGAACCGCATCGTCGAGGCCATGCATCGCCTGCGCGATGCCGGCAACACGCTGGTGGTGGTCGAGCACGACCCTTCGGTGATGCTCGCGGCTGACCGGCTCATCGACATGGGCCCCGGCCCGGGCGAGCGCGGCGGCAACATCATCTTCGACGGCACGCCTGCCGATATCCGTAGCTCAGGCACGCTCACCGGCGAGTACCTTGCCGGGCACCGCCAGGTGACCGATCTCTCTCGCTGGCAACCGCGCGCGGTGGAGGCCAACACGCCGCGCATCGTGCTGGAAGGCGCGACCGAGCACAACCTGCGAGACGTCACGGTGGAGATCCCGCTGCAGCGCCTGGTGTGCGTGACCGGCGTCTCCGGCTCGGGCAAGTCCACCTTGCTGCAGGACGTGCTGTATCCCGCCATGGCGCGCCAGTTCGGCAAGTCCACGGATGCGCCCGGCGCCTTCCGTAGCCTGACCGGCGCGGAACAGGTGGCGGATGTGGTCTTCGTCGATCAGTCGCCCATCGGCAAGACCGCGCGCTCCAACCCTGCCAGCTACGTAGGCGCCTTCGACGAGATCCGCAAGCTGTTCGCCAAGGCTCCCATGGCGCTGCAGCGTAGCTATACCGCGGGCATGTTCAGCTTCAACTCGGGCGACGGGCGCTGCCCCACCTGCGGCGGCTCGGGCTTCGAGCACGTCGAGATGCAGTTCCTCTCCGACGTCTACCTGCGCTGCCCGGATTGCGATGGCCGGCGCTACCGCGCGGAAATCCTTGAGGTGAAGATCGAGCGCGCACTGCCGGGCCAGCCGCCGCGCGCGCTCAGCGTGGCCGATGTGCTTGAGCTGACAGTGAGCGAGGCCGTGGCGCATTTTGCTGGCGACGCGGCCGTGCTGCGCGTGCTGCAGCCGATCGTCGACGTGGGCCTGGAATATGTGAAGCTGGGCCAGCCGGTGCCGACACTGTCCGGCGGCGAAGCGCAGCGGCTGAAGCTGGCCGGCTACCTCGCCGAGACCGCGCAGGCGAGCAATGTACGCGTCAAGCCGATGCCGTACGAATGCAAGCTGTTCATGTTCGACGAGCCCACCACGGGGCTGCACTTCGACGATATCTCCAAGCTGATGCGCGCCTTCGGCAAGCTGCTGGATGGCGGCCATTCGCTCATCGTGATCGAGCACAACCTCGACGTGGTGCGCGCTGCCGACTGGATCATCGACCTGGGCCCCGAAGGCGGCGACGCCGGCGGTGAAGTGCTGTGCGTGGGCACGCCGGAAGATGTCAAGCGCTGTGCGCACTCGCATACCGGCAAGGCCCTGCTGCAGTACGACCGCGCCGTGGGCCACGCCTTCGTCGCGGAAGATGCGGGCGTGCCGCTGCAGGCCGCCTTGCGCGCCGCCCGCGCGCGCCGCGCCATCGAGGGCGAGGACGTGGTGCGCATCGTCAACGCGCACGAGCACAACCTGAAGGCGCTCAACGTCGATATTCCGCATGGCAAGTTCAACGTCATCACCGGCGTGTCCGGCTCGGGCAAGTCCACGCTGGCTTTCGACATCCTGTTCCACGAAGGGCAGCGCCGCTATCTCGAATCCCTCAATGCCTACGCGCGCTCCATCGTGCAGCCCGCCGGGCGCCCGGAGGTGGATGCGGTGTATGGCATTCCGCCCACGGTGGCCATCGAGCAGCGCCTGTCGCGCGGCGGCCGCAAGAGCACGGTGGCGACCACCTCCGAGGTCTGGCACTTCCTGCGGCTGATGTATGTGAAGCTGGGCATCCAGCACTGCATCCATGACGGCACGCCGGTCACTTCGCAAAGCCCGGAGTCGATCGCCGCGCAGTTGCTGCGCGACTACAAGGGCCAGCATGTGGGCCTGTTGGCGCCGCTGGTGGTCAACCGCAAGGGCGTCTACACGGACCTGGCCAAATGGGCCAAGGCGCGCGGCAACACGCACCTGCGCGTGGACGGTGAATTCCTGCCGGTGGACCCGTGGCCGCGCCTGGACCGTTTCCGCGAGCACACCATCGAGTTGCCGGTCGGCGACATCAACGTATCGGCGGACAACGAAGCCGCATTGCGCGCGATGCTCGGGCAGGCACTGGAAGCCGGCAAGGGCGTGATGCACCTGCTGGCCCCGCTCGATGGCCTGCAGCATGCGATGGGCAACGGCGGCACCGCCCGCGTCGGCAGCACCACCGTGTTCTCGACCAAGCGCGCCTGCCCGGTGTGCAGCACCAGCTATCCGGAACTGGATCCGCGCCTGTTCTCCTACAACAGCAAGCACGGCTGGTGCACCAGCTGCGTGGGCACCGGCCTGACCCTCACCCGTGAGCAGCGCGCCGTCTATGACGATACCGTGATGGCCGACGACAACCGCGGGCGCGAGCAGACCCTGCCCTCGGAGCAGCAAGAGCCCGATGACGTGGCCGATACGCCGTGCGCGGACTGCGGCGGCACACGGCTGAACCCGGTGGCGCGCGCGGTCACCTTTGATGCGCACCCCATCGTGGAAGTGGCCCAGTGGACGGTGTCCGACACGCACCGCTGGGTGCAGGGCCTGCACCTGGCCGGCCGTGAAGGCGAGATCGCGCGCGACGTGGTGAGCGAGATCCGCAGCCGCCTGCAGTTCCTGGAGGAAGTCGGCCTGGGCTACCTGAGCCTGGACCGTGCCGCGCCCAGCCTGTCCGGCGGCGAGGCGCAGCGCATCCGCCTGGCCGCGCAGCTCGGCAGCAACCTGCAGGGTGTGTGCTATGTGCTGGACGAGCCCACCATCGGCCTGCATCCGCGCGACAACCAGATCCTGCTCGACGCCCTGCGCAAGCTTGGCGAGAAGGGCAACACGCTGGTGGTGGTGGAGCACGATGAAGACACCATCCGCCGCGCCGACCACATCATCGATATTGGTCCCGGCGCCGGCAAGCGCGGCGGCACGCTGGTGGCGCAGGGCGGCGTGGCGGCATTGTCGGCCAGCCCCGATTCGCTCACCGGCCAGTTCCTTGCGCAACCCATCCTGCATCCGCTGCAGCCGCGCCGCGTGGTCAAGCCGGAGGGCAAGAACAGCGAGGCCGTGCCCGAGCGCTGGCTGACTGTGCATAACGCCACGAAGCACAACCTGCGCAACGTCACCGCCAGCATTCCGCTGGCGCGGCTGGTCGCCATCACGGGCGTCAGCGGCTCTGGCAAGTCCACGCTGGCGCGCGACGTGCTGATGGCCAACCTGCTCGACGCGGTGGGCCGCTCGGTGATGTCCTCGCCGGCCACGCGCCGCGCGCGCAAGGCCGCCGGCAGCGAAGCGCCCGCGCGCTCGCAAGCCACCGCGCGCGCCGAGCCGCGCCGCAAGCTGGAGGTCACGCACAACTGGCAGGGCTGCGAGTCCATCACCGGCTATGAAAGCATCGACCGCGTGCTGGAGGTCGACCAGACCCCGATCGGCAAGACGCCGCGCTCCTGCCCGGCCACGTATATCGGCGTGTGGGACACCATCCGCAAGCTGTTCGCGCAGACGCTGGAGGCCAAGGCGCGCGGCTATTCCGCCTCGCGCTTTTCCTTCAACACCGGCGACGGGCGCTGCCCGGCCTGCGAGGGGCAGGGCGTGCGCACCATCGGCATGAGCTTCCTGCCGGACGTGAAGGTGCATTGCGATGTCTGCCACGGCCAGCGCTTCAACCCGGAAACGCTGGCGGTCACCTGGCGCGGCAAGAATATCGGCGACGTGCTGACGATGGAGATCGACGAGGCGGTGGAGTTCTTCTCCGCCATGTCCAATATCGCGCACCCGCTGCAGCTGATGAAGGACGTGGGCCTGGGCTACCTGACCCTGGGCCAGCCCTCGCCCACGCTGTCCGGCGGCGAGGCGCAGCGCATCAAGCTGGTGACCGAGCTGTCCAAGGTGCGGGACGACATCACCCGCCGTGGGCAGCAGGCGCCGCACACGCTGTACGTGCTGGATGAGCCTACCGTGGGCCTGCACATGGCCGACGTGGCCAAGCTGATCCGCGTGCTGCACCGGCTGGCCGATGGCGGGCACAGCGTGGTGGTGATCGAGCACGACCTCGATGTGATCGCCGAGGCCGACTGGATCCTCGACCTGGGCCCGGAAGGCGGCGTGGCGGGCGGCGGCATCGTGGCCGCGACGGATCCCGAGGGGCTGGTGCGCGTGCGGGCCAGCCACACCGGCGCGGCGCTGGCACCGGTGCTGGCGCGCGGCAAGGAGCAGGGCAAGGAGGCGGGCAAGGAGGCGGGCAAGGAGGCGGGCAAGGAGGCGGGCAAGGAGGCGGCCGAGAGTGGCAACGGCGGCAGGCGCCGCCTCGCGGCGGCGCAGTAAAGCCGCCGCGGCAGCCTCGCCACCCTCCCGGAAGGCGAGGCTGCAGGCCGTTTTCACCTGGCGGCCCCGGTAGCTGACACAATGACGGATTCAGCAACTGGCGGCCGCCGCCGGTCCAGCCGTGCGCCGTAGAGGTGGCGGCCGGGCGGGCCATGCGTAGCCGCCGCATGACAGCGTGACAGCAAAACCCCTTTTCTCCCTCCTCTCCATCGTGACGGCGCTATGGCTCGCCCTGGCCAGCACGTCCGTGCCGGCGGCGGCCGCTAGCGCATCGGACGCCAGCGGCGCACGCGCGCCTGCCAAGGCGGGCAAGCGTGCGGCCTCCGCGCCGACGCCAACGTCCCGGGCTGCCCAGCAAGCCGCTGCCTTGCCGCAAATCAACCACGACCAATACGCACTGCGGCCCGAACGCGACGTGCAGCCGCGCAGCAGCTTCGGTCTGCGGATGAAGCCCGGCTGGCAGCAGCAGGACGATTCCGCCGGTCCCGGGCGTTAGCAACCCGGGGTTGCCTCGACGCGCGCCCGCGGCGCGCAGCAAAGCACTGACGGACTGGTAGCCGCGGCGTTGCGCCATTGGAGAGCAGGATGGCTTCGAGCAACGCGGTACGGCCTTCGGCGTCGCGCGCTTCCAGCACATCCAACAGGTCATCCGCACGCACGGCTTGCGCGGCTTCTGCAACCCTGAGGCCTGTCATGCCGCAAGGCAGAAATTTCCGCGGCGCAGTGCAGCACGGGCGGCCGCCATGCTGCCGGGCATACCGGCGGGAGTGCCTTTGCGGTACGCTCTATGGATTCCGCAGTCCGACCCGCAGTCCGACCCTTACACCGCAAGGAGCTCAGATGTCCACCAGCCAGTCCGGCTTTGCGTCCGCCCCGGCCGTAGCCCGCGCCACCGTCCATCACCTGCGCGCATCGCGCATCCGCGAGGTGGCCAATGCCGGCATCGGCCTGCCAGACGTGCTGCCCTTCTGGTTCGGTGAGTCCGACCAGGTCACGCCCGCCTTTATCCGCGACGCCGCCAGCCGCGCCTTGGCCGGCGGCGCCACCTTCTACACGCATAACCTTGGCATTGCCCCGCTGCGCAGCGCGCTGGCCGGCTATGTCAGCGCGCTGCATGGCGCAACCGCTCTGGACAACGTGGTGGTAACCAGTGCCGGCGTCAACGCGTTGATGCTGGCCGCCCAGCTGGTGGCCGGGCCCGGTGACCGCGCGGTGGCCGTCACGCCGCTGTGGCCCAACCTGGTGGAGATCCCCAAGATCCTTGGCGCCGAGGTGGAGACCGTCTCGCTCGATTACGGTGCGCACGGCTGGACCCTGGACCTCGACAAGCTGCTGGCCGCGCTCACGCCGGACACGCGCTTGCTGATGATCAACTCGCCGAACAACCCCACCGGCTGGGTGATGTCGCGCGAAGACCAGCAAGCGGTGCTGGCGCACTGCCGGCGCCATGGCATCTGGATCATTGCCGATGAGGTGTACGAGCGGCTGTATTACGGCGAAGGCGATGGCGCCATTGCGCCGTCGTTCCTGGATATCGCCAGCCGCGACGAGCGCGTGATCTGCGTGAACTCCTTCTCCAAGGCCTGGCTGATGACCGGCTGGCGGCTGGGCTGGATGGTGTTGCCCGCGGCACTGACCGACGATCTCGGCAAGCTGATCGAGTACAACACGTCCTGCGCGCCTTCCTTCGTGCAGGAGGCCGGCATCGTGGCGGTGCGAGAGGGCGAAGCCTTTACGCGCGAACTGGTAGGGCGGCTGCGCGCCGCGCGCGATCACCTGGTGGGGGCGCTATCCGAGCTGCCGGGCGTGGATGTGCATGCGCCGGACGGGGCGATGTATGTGTTCTTCCGGCTGGCCGGTGCCGGCGACAGCCTCGCGCTTTGCAAGCGGCTGGTGCGCGAGGCGCGGATCGGGCTGGCGCCCGGGAGTGCATTTGGGGAGGAGGGGGAGGGGTTTGTCAGGTGGTGTTATGCGTGTGACTTGGGGAGGTTGGAGGAGGGGGTCAGGAGGTTGAGGGGAGGGTTGGGAGTTTGATGCTTTGTAGTCCCGCTTGACGCGGGGGGTGTCTCTTGTTGGGTGGGGTTTTAATGCTTCTAGCTGCTGGCGCGGCTGGGCGGTGTTGCCGTTTTGGAACATGTGGGATGGTGGGGTTTTCACGCCACTAGCCCCGCTTGACGCGGGGGGTGTCTCTTGTTGGGTGGAATTTTATTGCTTCTAGCTGCTGTCGCGGCTGTACGGTGTTGCCGTTTTAGAACGTGTGAGATGTCACTTTTCTTTACTCGTAAAGAAAAGATGGTATGAACGCGCCCCGTCCCCGCAGTGGAGCGCGAGGAGCCGAAACGGTAGTGTGGGTCGGGCAAAAAAAGCCTGACGAGAAGGGGTCCCTCCAGACCGAACGGCATCGCAATGTGCCAGAGTGGAAGATGTCACCACCACTACAGGAACGGAGGGACCCGAAATGAATGCTATGACA
>NZ_BAAILO010000212.1:0-15856 GCF_054589115.1 Cupriavidus sp. 8B
CTCGCGTACCGTCATGCCGCGCGCATACATGGCGATGATCTTGTCGTCAAAGCCAGTAAAACGCCGGTCGTGCTTGGGAATCAGGATGGGCGCGAAGCGGCCGTCGCGGTCGCGCGGGATCGCCAGGCGCAAGGGTCCCGTGTCGGTAAGCACGGTCTTGGCGCTGGAGCCATTGCGCTGGTTGGTGGCATCCTCGGGGCGCTCAGCGCCCGCCGGGTAGCCCAGGTGATGGCCCAGCTCCGCGCCCATCGCCCGCTACTTTGGCGCATACGGAGTCCGCGGCTTTGAGCGCAGTATGCTGAGCTTCGCCGGGATCAAGCCGATTCGCGAGAATCTGTACGGGCTCACCTTTGCCGACGAGAGGAAACGTGCCTGCTGGATCGAGAACATACGCGCACATGGTGCGAGCGGGAACTGACCGGAGCTTGGAAGGCATATGCATTGAATGTCTGTTTCTTGGCCGGGTGCCGTCATTCTGGTGGCCCTTGGCGGCCGGCCGATCATCGGCCAAAGCCGCCGGTCAGCCTACGTCGTTGCCGGAACAGATGGCCGACAAAACGCCCGTCGGGTAGCGGATCGTGGCACGGACTGCGGCCCACATCGTGAAAAGAAGTGGCGGCGATGCCGTTCCTCGGTGGGGTCTCCAATCTTGGCTACGATCTCGTGCAGAGCACAATCAAGATCCGACAAGCCGGTTTTGCCGATTGCATCGATTCGCACGAAAGCCCGCGGCAGTAGCGCGGTCGATTGCGTGCTACAAGGATCCGTTCCGCAGCATCCGAAGGCACTCTCACGCTGCGGCGGAGAGCGAGGTACCCTTGCTTTAATGCACACCCGCAACCTCGGAACTGTGCGATGCCTCACGGGGTAATGACGGGCATGTCTCGCACCGAACACGCACAGCGATGCAACGAAGGCTGTCATGTCCAAGGTCGCGGCCAGCGCGGCGGCCGAGAAATCCATGTTGCGCTCACCTCTCGATATCCTTCCCCTGAGCGGCCTCCGCTAAGGCATTGAGCCGTTTGTAGAGGTATGAGCGCGAAATGCCCAGTTCCTCGGCGACGCGCTTCTTGTTGCCTCCAGTGCGCTCCATAGCCTCCAGTATCAGATCGGACTCCACACGTTGCTTCGCATCCTTTACATCCGATTTTCCGGAGGACTCTCTCCCTAAATTCTGCGCGAAGCGACTGATTTCCGGCACATTATCCGCCCCTTCAAGGCTCCCAAAACTCGCTATGGAGAGCGTCGGTCCATCACTGAAAATCGCGGCCCGTTCAATCGCATGTTGCAGTTGACGAATATTGCCTGGCCAGGAGCGCGACTGGAGGAAACGCAACGCGGCGTCCGTGATTGATTTACGTGCGACACCTTGCCGGACGGCAAATGCTTCGAGGAAGGTGGCGGCCAGCTCGGGAATATCCTCCAGACGATCCCTGAGCGCAGGCAAGCGCAGTGTCACCGCGCTGATCCGATAGAACAGATCCAGTCGGAACGAGCTATCGGCGATCATCGAACTAAAGTCTCGATTACTTGCAGAAATCAAGCGGAAATCCGATTGCCTGGCACGGTCGCCGCCAACCCTCTCAAACTTGCCATCCTGCAGCACCCGCAGCAATTTCACCTGGATCTCGAGTGGCATGTCCCCGATCTCGTCGAGGAACAGGCTTCCGGTATCTGCCGCCTCAAACTTACCCCTCCTACCCTTGCGGTCCGCACCGGTGAATGCGCCTGGCTCGTAGCCAAACAGTTCGCTCTCGACTAGGTTTTGCGGCATCGCGGCGGAGTTCACCAGAACCAGAGGCTTGTCGCTTCTGGGACTGAGCATATGGATTGCATGCGCCACTAACTCTTTTCCAGTGCCGCTCTCCCCAACCAGTAGTACCGGGACATCGAGAGGCGCCACACGGACAATGTCTTCCTTGAGCCGGCGCACCGCCTCGCTGCGCCCGACAATCTGATCCAGCCCATAGGTTCGGTTCCTGATCCCGGAAAGCTCGCGCCTGACAAAGTCCAGTTCCATCTTTACCTGGGCCAGCTCGTTGCTCATCTCCTTGATGGCTTCCGGACCTTTGAACATAACCTGCCCGATCGCGGCGACGACGCGCTTGTTCCGGTCGAATATCGGGGTGCGCGAGACGATGCGGGTGACGCCGTTCATCTCCTGAAGCTGCGCTACCTGCGCCTTACCCGTTGCCACCACCTCCTGCAGCTTCGAATTCTCGATTACGTCCGTCACGTGACGCCCGATCGCTTCCCCGTGCCGCAAGCCAAAAAAGCGTTCGTGAACCGGGCTCATGTAACAGATTTTTCCAGCCGTATCCACGACCACGATGGCCTTGTATGGATCGGTGATGAAGTGCCGAATGATGTCCTCCGCCGAGTCGACGCTCGCAAGAAATTCGCTAAGCTCATCGCACTCACCCGCCGCGAAGATTAAAAAACAGATGCCTTCGGGACTGTGGACAGCGGCAATGGTAAGGGGACGCTCGAGGTCCGCCAGTGCCGAGAGGCGCTTGACCGGCACCTTGCCGCGATTGCGCCAAATGCCCGACAGCGATCGCGCTACCGACACATCGCGCCCTAGCCCGCTGGCGAACTTCGTCTCTCCTGCGTCATCGAGAACGAGGATACCTTCTGTCTCTTTCTTCATGTCTCCGGCCTCAATAGTCGGCTCTCTAACTTTCTCTTAGTGTACTCGGCGTGTACACAGACATGTAGTCGAAGAACACTTCCCGACTACACAAATTGGCGAGGATCCTCCACCAGGCTTTCGACGCCGGTCTCCGCATTCCCCAGCCAATCGGCCCAAAACCCGCGCCCGCCGCCGATTTACGGCGCATGCCTCACTCGGCTGAGCACATCCCGTGCCAACCGCGAATCTGGGTGGCATGGTGCTTGCAGTTCAGAGATCAACTCCCATCCGCCGGACTTGAAATGGACGTCCTGAACACCCTTCCGATATTCCCTATCTCTGCCGGCCTTCAGTTCCTGCGAGAGGTCACCGTGCTCGATCTCACCACCTCAATTGCCGGCCCGTATGGCACTCAGCTTCTTGCCGACCTGGGCGCAGAGGTCATCAAGGTAGAAAAGCGCGGAGGTGGCGATGACACACGGGCGTGGGGCCCTCCGTTTCTGGATGGCGAATCCCTGTGGTTCCTCAGCGTGAATCGCAACAAGTCGAGCATCACCATCGACCTGCTTCGACCAGAGGGAAGAAAGGTCCTCTACGAACTCATCAAGGACAGTGACGTAGTTGTCATGAACACGGTAGCGCGAGTCCAGGAGAAGCTCGGCCTGGACTACGCGACCCTCAGGGCGGTCAATCCATCGCTGATCCACGTCTCCATCACTGGCTTCGGCTTGGAGGGCCCCCGCGCGGACCTGCCTTGCTACGACCTCATTGCCGAGGGCTACTCCGGTGTCATGGACCTTACCGGAGAGACGGAAGGCGCCGCGCAGAAGGTCGGCACGCCGGCCGCAGACCTCCTGGCTGGCCAGGACGTTGCACTGGCGACGCTGGCGGCACTCTATGAACGCCAGCGGACCGGTGCAGGCCAGCAGATCGACATATCGATGGTGGCGAGTGCGACCCGATTCATGGCGCCAAAGATCGTGCCCTTCCTTGGATCCGGACAGGCTCCCCGGCGCTCTGGCGGCAGGGACTCCGTTATTGCTGTCTATCAGGTCTTCGACACCGCCGATGAGCCGATCACCCTTGGCTTGGGCAACGATGCGATATGGCAGCGATTCTGGTCCGCCGTAGGTCGCCCCGAATACGGTCAGCAAGCAGGCTTCGAAACCAACTCGAAACGAAGACACGCGCGCGAGCGTATCGTCGCAGCGATCGCGGACATCCTGCTCGAACGCACTCGCGCCGACTGGCTTGCCCTGTTCGAAAGGCACAGGATTCCGTCCGGACCGATCAACACGATCGAGCAGCTCGTCGCCGACGCGCCACTCCGGGAGGATGGCCTCTTTTTTGCGGTACAAGGCCCGGCCGGCTTGATTCCCCAAGTCGGCTTGGGAATTCGCTTCAACGGCAGCAATCAGGTAATTCGCACAGCACCACCCTCCTTGGGCCAGGACTCCGAGCGCATCCTCCGCGAACGGCTCTCGATGTCCGCTGCATGTATAGCCGGCCTCATGGATTCAGAGATCGTTTAACCAGGAGACACAACATGAACTATGACGAAATCCTCTACGAAGAAGATGGCCCGATCGGCACGATTACACTAAATCGTCCCCACGACGGGAACATGTTCACCGAAAAGATGTGCCACGAGATCCGCGACTGCATCAACGAGATTCGTCGTGAGACTCGGACCCGCGTGATCGTCATTACTGGCGCCGGCGAGAAGTTCTTCTGCACGGGAGGCAGGAAGGATGGCATGCAAGACACCACGCTTTATGCCGGCGTACTGCCGACACTCGAGATGTACGAGAGCATCGATCGTCTGCAGAAGCCCGTGGTTGCCTCCGTGAACGGCTTCGCCGTCGGCGGTGGCAATGTCCTCCAGGTCGTCTGCGATCTGACCATCGCAAAAGAGTCGGCGGTCTTCCGCCAGGTCGGCCCCATGGTAGGCAGTTTCGACGCGGGCTACGGCACTTGGTACCTGGAAGATCTGGTCGGCAAGAAGCGCGCTAAGGACATCTGGTTTCGAAATCCCAAGATGAGCGCCAAGGAAGCCTTGGAGATGGGCCTGATCAATAAGGTCGTCCCCGATGACGAACTGAAGACGGCTACCAGAGAGTATGCACTGGAGATCGCCGAACGGGGGGCCTTCGCGCTGGCCTCTCTCAAGAGTGCATTCAACGCACGGCACGGCGGGGTCAGTGGGTTGTCGCGTATGGCCCACGATCTCCTTCTTCGTGGCTATCTCGATACCGAAGAGCATGATGAACTCGCAGCAGCCTTCGCCGAACGGCGCAAGCCTGATTCCGCGAAGTTCGGACACTGATCCAACACATCACGGCCATGCAAAATATCCTCACCCTCCACAACCCTCAAAATGCCAGAGACTACTATCTCTCCGGCATCTGGCAGCAGGAAACGCTATACACGCTCGCGCGGCGCCATGCCCGCGAGCGGCCCAGCGCGTGTGCCCTGCGCGACGCCGATGTCCGCATGAGTTGGCGGGAGGTTATCGACTGGGTCGATAGCGTCGCCGAGGATCTGCACCGGAAAGGCCTCAAGCCTGGCGACCGCGTCGGCGTTTGGCTGCCGAACGTGGTGCAGACCGCCATCGTATTCCTCGCGTGCTCGCGAAACGGCTATGTTTGCTGCCCGTCTCTCCACCAGAACTACACGGTAGACGAGATCTGCACCTTGCTGAACCGTATCCAGTGCCGGGCGCTGTTTGCCATGGAAGGATACGGCGCGGATTCGGATTGCAATTCCATCTTCGCGCGCGTGGCCAGTGTACCCACCCTCAGTGCTGTCTATGCGCTTACCAACGCACGGGGGACGACCACGCCAGTTGCCGCAGGTTCGCAGCCCTTTCCTGGCCGGCAGCCCCCGTCGGCACTTGCGTTACCCGACCTGAACCCGGACAAGATCGTCTACCTGGCGTTCACCTCCGGTACGACCGGTCAGCCCAAGGGCGTCATGCACAGCGATAACACGCTGCTGGCAAACGGGCGAGCGCTCGTAGCCGACTGGGGACACACGGCAGAAACTACGCTCCTCACGCTCAGCCCTATGAGCCACCATATTGCCACTGTTGCGATCGAACAGATGCTGGTGGCAGGCCTGGAACTCGTCATGACCAACCTGGGCCGCGGCGAACACGCGCTGGACTGGATACTCGAGACCGGTGCGACCTACGTCATGGGCGTACCGACACACGCGATGGACATCCTGCAGGCTATCCGCGACAGAGGGTTGTCCTCTCTCGGTAATGTCCGTACGTTCTATATGGCAGGTGCTGCCATCCCGCGCGACGTTGCCGAGAAGTTCGTTAGCCTGGGCATTACGCCGCAGAACGTCTACGGCATGACGGAAAACGGGTCACACAACTATACCGTTCCAACTGATACCCAGGACACCATTGTCTCCACTTGCGGTCGTGCGTGCCGTGGATACGAAGTTCGACTGTGGAAGCAGGACGACTCCGACTCGGAAGCTGAAATTGGCGAGGTCGGCGAAATCGGTGGTCGCGGCGGAGTCCTGATGCTGGGCTATTTCAGCAATCAGGTCGCGACGGAGACATCCTTCAACATCCACGGCTGGTTCATGAGCGGCGACCTCGGCGTTATGGACGAGAACGGGTGTCTTGTGATTGTGGGCCGCAAGAAGGACCTGATCATCCGGGGCGGACACAATATTCATCCTGCACACATCGAAGAACTTGCCATGCGCCACCCAAGCGTGGAACGCGCGGCAGCGTTTCCGGTTCAGGACGAGCGTCTGGGCGAGAAGGTCTGCCTGTCTATCATTCCCCGCGCCGGCAAGAGCGTAGACCCTCAGCAAATGCTTGACCACCTGGCGAGCTGCGGACTGTCGAAGTACGACATGCCCGAATACTTCCTCGGCCTCGACGCCTTCCCCCTGACTGCCAGCGGGAAGATCCTCAAGCGGGAGCTCGTCGAGCTGACCCGTACCGGCAAACTCGCGCCTTTGCCGGTCCGCTACAACGCGAAAGCTGCTGCGGGAGCCTGACATGACAATACAACTGACATTCGCCGGGCCCTATGCTGTCCTGACCCTGAACCGTCCAGAAGCATTGAACGCCCTGCAGTTCAGCATGATCGAGGCGCTTTCCCGCGCGATCGACGAGGTGGCCGCCTCCCCAGCGCGCGCACTGATTATGACAGGAGCAGGGCCGAAGGCTTTTTGCGCAGGTGCGGATATCAAGGAACTCATGGACCGCGACGTCATGGCGCAGCGTCAGGGAGCACAACTCGGCCAACGCACCTTTGCCAAGCTGGCCGAGCTGCCAATCCCTTCCGTCGCCGTACTTCATGGTTACGCGTTTGGCGGTGGGCTTGAGCTGGCCATGGCTTGCACCTTCCGGATTGCAACCCCTAAGGCAAAAATGGGGCTGCCCGAGATCAAGCTGGGACTGATTCCGGGCTACGGGGGAACCCAACGCCTTCCCCGCCTGGTCGGAGAAGCGCGCGCTACGGAGTTAGTAATGTCCGGCCGCACCATCGAGGCTCAGGAGGCCGACCGCATCGGCCTGGTCAATCAGCTAGTTGATGGCGAAGACCCGCATGAACTTGGCAAGGCTTTCCTCTCTCAGTTCATCACGTTCAGCAAGTGCGCCTCGACGTTTGCCCGGGAAGCCATTCAGCGTGGCATGTCGACAACGCTGGACGAGGGCTTGCGCATCGAGGCCGACCTCTCAACGCTTGCGTACCGGACCGAGGACGCAGAGGAAGGCATGCGTGCCTTCATCGAGAAACGATTGCCGGAGTTTAAAGATGCATAGCATGACCGACGGCTGTGTGGTCGTCACCGGCGCTAGCCGGGGAATAGGCGCTGCGATAGCGGCGGAACTGGCCAACAACGGCTTCCAGGTAGCCTGCCTATCGCGTTCCGGCGACTTGCCGGTCGAGGAGAGCCTCACAGGCGAAGTGCGTGCGCGCATGTTCGCGGTCGCATGCGATATCACGGATCAGGCCTCGCTCAAGGCAGCATTCGATACGGTAGCTACTTCGACCGAAAGACCAATCGTGGGCCTTGTTAACAACGCAGGCGTGCATCTGCAGGGGAAGTCGGCATCTTTTCCCCTGGCCGAATACGAAAGGGTGATGACAACAAACGCCACGTCCGTCCTGTCCGCGAGCCAGGTCGCCCACCCGTTCCTGGTGGCTGCCGGTTCCGCACTAATTGTCAACATCGGGTCATTCTTCGACAAGCTTGGCGTTAAAGGGAATGTCGCATACTGCGCGTCCAAGGCCGCGGTGGGCGCGATCACCCGATGCCTTGCCGTGGAGTGGGCAAGCGCAGGAATCCGCGTACTGAATGTCGCTCCTGGGTATATCGAAACGGACCTGAACCGCGAAGAACTCAACTCAGGACCGCTCCACGCCTTTCTCGAGAAGCGAATTCCAACTGGCGGGCCGGGCAACGCGCAGGAGATCGCGGGGCTGGTAACGATGTTGTTCCAACTACCTGGCCACTTCCTTACCGGTGAGACGCTGTATATCGATGGCGGCCAAGGTATGGCACTCTAAAACAGGAGCGAGACATGAATATTCTGGAACGCCTTGACGCAAGGCTCAACTTCTCCGATGAGGAGAAGATGATCCTCGACAGCGTCAAGGCCTTGTGCGAAAGCCAGATCGCGCCCAAAGCCGCTGAGTATGACCGGTCGGGCACCTTCCCATGGGAAAACATCGAGGCAATTAATGCACTCGGGCTGAACGCCATGTTCGTGCCGGATACCTATGGCGGTGCCCAGCTTTCGTACCTTTGCTACCTGGCGTGCGTTCGCGAAATATCGAAAGCGTGTGCATCCACTGGCATCATCTGGGCAACAAACTTTCATGCCATCAAACCGCTCATCGAGTACGGCAACGAAGAGCAGAAGCAGCGGTTCCTGCCGCGCATCGCCGATGGCGCAATTGCATCCCTTGCGATCACTGAGCCTTCTGCCGGATCAGACGCTACCGGCATGCGCACGACATTCACCCCCAATGGCGATGAAATCGTCGTGAACGGCGGCAAAGTGTTCATCACCAACGGCGATGTGGCAGACCAGTATCTGCTGTTCGGCAAGTGGTCTGAAATCAGCGACAGCAAGCGAGCTATTTCGGCTCTGGTTCTGGAGAAAGGCACGCCCGGCCTGTCGGTGCTCAGCACCGAGCACAAGATGGGGACGCGAGCATCGAGTACGGCGGCCCTATCTTTCGACAACTGCCGCGTTCCCCGGGCCAACCTCATCGGTAACCCGGGAGACGGACTCCAGATCCTTTTTGGCTCGCTCAACCGTTCCCGCCCCAGCGTCGCGGCGCATGCCCTCGGAATCGCCCGGGCGGCATTCGAGGACGCTACCGCGTACATCAACGAACGCAAGCAATCAGGGCGGCGGATCCTGGAGTTCCAGGGCATCCAGTTCATGCTGGCGGACCTGGCCTCCGAACTGGCGCTGTGTGAGTCCTGGCTATGGCGAGTCGGTGAAATGGTTGATGCCGGCGAACGTGATTTTGGGGTGGAGGCATCGATCTTGAAGCTGCGCGCAACGGATGCGGCCATGCGCATTACGACAGATGCAGTCCAGTTGCTCGGCGGCTACGGCTACTGCAATGACTATCGCGTCGAGCGTCTGATGCGCGACGCGAAGATTACTCAGATCTGGGAAGGCACGAATCAGATTCATCGCCAGTTGATCGGCAGAAGCTTCCTGGCCAAATAGGAGAGATAAACATGACAGAAATTCAGACCGTTGGAATCGCTGGCAGTGGCACGATGGGTATGGGCATCGCGATCGTGGCCGCACGCGCCGGCTTCAAGACCCTTGTTTTCGATAAGAGGCAAGATGCGCTGGACCGCGCCAAGAGCCAAACCGAAGGATTCCTGAAGAAATCTGCGGAGCGCGGGAAGATTCAGCCTGCCGACGTCCAGGCGATCATGGACCGGTGGGAAGGAACGACCAGCCTGGATGCCATGGCCGAATGCGATATCGTTATCGAGGCCGTTTTCGAGGATCTCGCCGTCAAGCATGAGCTTTTCACCTCGCTCGACGCGATCTGCCCTCCCCATACGATCTTCGCCTCGAACACCTCGACGATCTCGATCACGGAGATCGCTGGAGGCTCCGGTCGTCCCGACCGCTTCGTCGGTATGCATTTCTGCCTTCCCGCTCAGTTGATGAAGCTGGTCGAAATGTCGCCTGGTCTCGGCACCTCCGATGACACCTTCTCCCATGCGTGGGGCTTCGCCGAGCAGTTGGGGCAGAAGCCGGTCAAGACCCTGGATACGCCCGGGTTCATCCTGAACTACTTCCTGATCCCCTTCAACAATGACGCCATCCGGCTCGTCGAACAGGGCGTCGCCGAGCCATCCGACATCGATGCGGCAATCAAGGTGGGACTGGGCTACCCCATGGGTCCGCTTGAACTGCTCGACCTCGTCGGACTCGACACACAGAAGCTCCTCTGCGAGGCGATGCACGGATTGACGCAGGAGCCCCGCGCAGCGTGCCCCCCTCTGGTTCGCCGCATGATCGCAGCGAAGTGGCTGGGCAAGAAGGCCGGCAAGGGCTTCCATGTCTATGGTGATTCAAAAATGTTCGGAGCCTAATATGACCTATGAAATCGTCAACACGGGGAACAGCCGCTCGTTTCCCGACGCACATCCTTTCCTCGCACAGGCGGCTGACTCCGGCCTGGGGCGCGTCTTTCTTGGTATCGGCGCCGGCGAGGCCTATGCCCGCACTTTCCCAGACTACGCGGCGTCCTTCATCGCGATTGAACTCGGAACCGAGTGCCTCGGTGTTCATACCGGGGAGCACGGCGGCACTGAAGGCTCGAACGTGGTCGGCTTCGCGAGATTTCGCCTCGGCGATGCTGCGCCGAGCAATCTGGTCGAGCTCGTCAAGCAGCCGAATACGCTCGACAGCGCCATCGAGGCGGCGAAGAGCGCCTTTACCTCGGCCGGCCTGACCGTGGCGGTCTGCAACGACTTTCCCGGCCGCATCATCGATAGACTCGTTCGTCCATACTACAACGCGGCGCTTCGACGACTCGACGAAAAGCTCGCCACCGCGGCTGACCTCGACAAGACACTGTGCCTTGGCCTCGGGTATCCGGAGGGTCCGATCTCACTGCTGGAGCGCACTGGACTCGCGCATCACTACGCTGTCACGTCAGCGCTCTACGAGGCTCTTGGCCAGGAAGCCTATGCACCGGCTCGTCGCGCCCGCGTTGCCGCCGAGCGCGCCGAACGGACGGCATCATGACGCAGCCACTGAGCGGCGTGAAGGTGCTTGACTTCAGCACGCTGTTGCCCGGCCCCCTCTGCACACTGCTGCTTGCGGAAGCGGGCGCGGAAGTCATCAAATTCGAGCGCCCGCTGCGCGGTGACGAGATGCGATCTTACGAGCCGAAAATCGGCTCGGACAGCACAAATTTCGTCCTGCTGAACCGCGGCAAGCAATCCGTTGCCATCGACCTCAAGTCGCCATCTGCGCTCGCAAGCCTTGAACCGCTGATTCGCGAAGCCGACGTGCTTGTCGAGCAATTTCGTCCGGGAGTCATGGACCGGCTTGGTTTGGGCTACGCAGCATTGGCGCAGATCAACCCGGGCCTGATCTACTGCTCGATCACTGGGTACGGACAGGACGGGCCCAAGGCAAACGATGCAGCGCATGACCTCAACTACGTTGCAACGACCGGAATGCTGTCGCTGACCGCTGGCAGCGATGGCATGCCCGGCCTGCCGCCAGCACTGATAGCCGACATCGCGGGCGGAGCCTACCCTGCGGTGATTAACATCCTGCTGGCGCTGCGACATCGTGACCAGACACAGGTTGGCGTCCATCTTGACATCTCGATGGCGGACAACCTCTTCACGTTCCTATACTGGGGCCTTGGCAGCGGATGGCGCGGAAGCTGGCCCTCCTCGGCCTCGGAACTGGTCACAGGAGGCTCCCCGCGTTACCAGATCTATCGGACTTCGGACGACGAGTACCTAGCCGCGGCGCCGATTGAGGATAAGTTCTGGAGCAACTTTGTCGAGCGGATCGGGCTTGAAGAACGGGTCCTCGCGGGTCAGGACCCGAAGCAGACCAGGGAATTGGTCGCCGAAGTCATTGCGGGAAACACGGCGGCGTTCTGGGTCCAGCGCTTTGCCGGCCACGATGTATGCACGGTCAAGGTGGTCAGCCTGGAAGAGGCCAGCCAAGATCCCCATTTCGCATCCCGCGGATTGTTTCAACGGCGCGTCCGGAGCAGTTCCGGCGAAGAACTCCCGGCGCTGCCCATCCCTGTCATCAGCGCATTTCGCGGCGCGGAGCTGACACGTGATGCGCCGCGCCTTGGTGGCTACGACGAATGCATCTCAACCAGGAGTGAAAAAACGCGATGAAGGCCGTAACTGTCCAAGAGTTCTGCGAACCAGAGTATCTGTCCGTCGGCACGCTGCCAGATCCCGCGGTTGGACCCAACGATGTCCTCATTGAGGTGAAGGCTGCAGCGGTGAACTACCCCGACCTGCTGGTCGTTCGCGGCCAGTATCAGATGCTGCCGGAACGACCATTCGCGCCGGGAAAAGATGCTGCCGGCATAGTGAAGACTGTCGGCAAGGACGTGCAGCGGTTCCGACCCGGCGAACGTGTCGTGGCACAGCTTGAGTATGGCGGCTACGCCGAACTTGTGAGTGTCAACGAAGCGAGCTGCTTTCATTTGCCGGATTCCATGCCGTTCGAGGATGCCGCAGCGATGGGGCTTGTCTATCAGACCGCATATTTCGGACTGATGGAACGTGGTGGCTTCAAGCCCGGAGAGGCAGTACTCGTAACGGGCGCCACGGGTGGAGTCGGTTCAGCAGCACTGCAGATCGTCCAAGGCCTGGGCGGCAAGGCGCTCGCCGGCGTCGGCAGCACCGCTCAAGCGCAACTCGCTGAAGAACTCGGCGCGGCTGCGGTGATCGACCTAGCCGTACCCAATCTTCGCGAGTCTGTGCGGGAGCAGGTTCGGCAAGCCACCGGCGGAAAAGGCGCTGATGTGCTTCTGGACACATTGGGCGGAGACGTATTTGATGCGTCCCTCCGCGCTCTCGCTTGGTGTGGCCGCGCCGTGATTATCGGCTTTGCCGCCGGGCGAATCCCCGAGATCAAGGCCAACTACTTGCTGGTTAAGAACATTACCGCTACCGGCTTGCAGTGGAGTGACTATCGGGAGCGGCAGCCAGAGAAGGTTCTGGCTGTTCAGAAGGAAATATTCCGCCTCTATGAAAGGGGTGCGATCAAGCCGCGCATTGCCGCTGTGCTCCCCCTTGACCGCGCAGGTGAAGCGCTGGCCGCCTTGCGGTCGGGCCAGGTTTCGGGAAAGTACGTCCTGAGTCTGAGCATGGGCTAGCGGTCTGACGGACCGTTCTGCTACGCACCGACAGTCCGTGGCAAACCGGATTCCCGGGCCTCTAGGTGCGTGGCGTCGATGCAGCCTTCCGCACGATAGCCAATATCGCGCCTACCTCTGGCCTCTACGCCAGCTTCTCATCTCTTACTGGACATCCATCGATTGCGGTGAGGCAAGGGCCTTCTGTTCTAGGGCGTAAACACGCCGTTTGACTACAGTCACGGCCGCCCGAGTGTAGTCGGAAGTGTAGTTTCGGAATACATGTCGCTCCAAGAAAACTGTCCTCGAAGCTGCCCTCGAGGACAAAAAAGCTCAAAAACCGTAGGTTAAATGGGAATTTCTTTCTGGCATCAAATTTGCTCATAAGAACTGTCAATCGTACGAACACAGCTAAATCGTCCGATACACGAACGACCAAACTATAGATATAAATTGGAGACACTCGATCATGATGAAAGTACCCCTTTCCTATGGCTTTGCGCTGTTGGCAATGGCTGCCTCTCACGCTATGGCCGCTGATGAGCCATTCCGAATCGGAGCGCTCGTCGACATGAGTGGTGTCTACTCCGGCATTGGCGGGCCAGGCGGCGTCGCAGCGGTCAAGCTGGCAGTGCAGGACTTTGGCGGCAAGGTGCTGGGCAGGCCGATCGAGGTCGTCTCTGCCGACTACCAGAATAAGGTCGATGTCTCCGCGACACGGGCTCGAGAATGGTACGACCGCAGTAACGTCGAGATGATTATCGAGTCGACCGATTCGGCCTCCGCGCTAGCGTTGCAGAAACTGGGGGCAAGCAAGAAGAAGATCACCATATTCGCTGGATCAGCCACGACCGAACTAACGGGAAAGCAATGCTCCCCTTACGGGATTCACTATGTCTACAACACATACGCTTTGGCCCACGGCACAGCCCAAGCGATTCTCGAGGAAGGCAAAAAAGACTGGTTCTTCGTGACTGCTGACTATGCCTTCGGCCACTCCCTCGAAGCCAATGCAACGAGCGTCGTCGAAAAAGGGGGCGGTAGAGTTCTGGGCAAGGTAAGGCATCCCCTGTCGGCATCCGACTTCGCCTCGTTCCTCCTGCAAGCGCAGGCTTCGAAGGCCCAGGTCGTGGCCCTTGCAAATGCAGGGCGAGACACCCAAAACGCGGTCCGTCAGGCAGCCGAGTTTGGCATGGGTGGCAGCAAGCAGATCGTTGCGCCACTGCTGATCTTCGACAATGACCTGAGGGGAATGGGACTGAAGGTCGCCCAGGGATTGCAGTTCACTACCGCGTTCTACTGGGACTACAACGACGAGACCCGTGCGTTCGGGAAGAAGTACTTCGCTCAGACCAAGGCCATGCCCACCATGGTCCAGGCTGGTATGTACTCCGCGGTCATGCAGTACCTCAAGGCAGTACAGGCAGTCGGTAGCGCTGACGCAGACAAGGTCATGGCGAAGATGCGCGAAACCCCAATCAACGACTTCTTCGCAAAGAACGGACGAATCCTGGCGAACGGCCAGATGCTCCATGACATGTATCTCGCCGAAGCCAAGAAGCCGTCCGAGTCCAAGGGGGAATGGGATCTCATGAAAATTCGCAAGGTGATCCCCGCTGACAAGGCGTTCGAGCCGCTCGCTCAAAGCGCTTGCCCGATCAAAGGCTAAGTCGTCACCGCGTCTATATCGACGGCGGACGTTGCGAGGTGCCCGTCTTTCTGACCAGCGTCCAGACTACCCGCAACCTCCGCCGATTCCAACGGCAATACACGCCAGAACCGTCCCCATCCTGCCATGTCGGACCTCATCTTGCAGACCCAGAAGCTATCAAAGAGCTTCAAGGGATTCACTGCTGTCAGTAACGTCGACCTGCGCGTGCAGCGCGGGACCATCCATGCACTGATCGGCCCCAATGGCGCCGGCAAGACCACGTGCTTCAACCTGCTCACCAAGTTCCTGACGCCGACGACCGGCACAATTTTGTTCAACGGCATCGATATCACGGGTGAAAAGCCGGCCCAGATCGCCAGGCGTGGCGTCATCCGGTCGTTCCAGATCTCCGCCGTGTTCCCGCATCTGACGGTGCTGGAGAACGTGCGCATCGGCCTCCAACGGCAGCTCGGCACTGCCTATCATTTCTGGCGAAGCGAGCGCACGCTCGACACGCTCAATGCACGCTCCATGGAACTGCTCGACGAGGTCGGGCTGGCCGATGTAGCCGAGGTCGTAACCGTCAGCCTGCCGTACGGGCGCAAGCGTGCGCTCGAGATCGCCACCACGTTGGCGATGGAGCCGGAGCTGATGCTGCTGGACGAGCCCACCCAGGGCATGGGGCATGAGGACGTGGCGCACGTGACCGAGCTGATTCGCAAGGTCGCGGTGGGGCGCACCATTCTGATGGTCGAACACAACATGAACGTGGTCTCGTCGATCGCCGACAAGATCACGGTACTGCAGCGCGGCGCGATCCTGGCCGAAGGGCCATACGCCGAGGTATCGAAAGACCCGCGTGTGATGGAGGCCTATATGGGCACCGTCGAGGCCGAATTGCAGGGCGCGCACTAAGGAGCCAAGATGAGCATATTGCCCGCACTCGAAATCAAGGACCTGCACGCCTGGTACGGCGAATCGCACATCCTGCATGGCGTGGACCTGACAGTGAATCCCGGAGAGGTCGTCACCTTGCTGGGCCGAAACGGCGCGGGGCGCACCACCACTCTGCGCGCCATCATGGGCCTGACGGGCCAACGCAAGGGTTCGATCCGCGTCAACGGCACCGAGACCATCGGCATGCCGACGCACAAGATCGCGCACTGCGGCATCGGCTATTGCCCGGAAGAGCGGGGCATCTTC